>JBBRFV010000027.1:0-12946 GCA_038241335.1 Caulobacterales bacterium
GGTCACGGCTTCCAGAACGTCCGCGTCGAGACCTTCCCCCTGATCGGCTGGGAGCGGGGCGAGGAGAGCGGCTCCATCGTCGGCGCCCATCCCCAGCGGCTGGTCCTGAACGCCCTGGGCCACTCGCCCGGCACGCCCGCCGGCGGGGTCGAGGCCGAGGTCGTCCGCTTCACCTCGATGGAGGCGCTTCAGGCCGCGCCCGACGCCTCGGTCCGGGGCAAGATCGTCTTCATCGACATGGGCCGGATGTACGCCATGCAGGACGGCTCGGGGTATGGCCCCCAGACCCGTATCCGTGGCGGCGCGCCCGCCATCGCGGCGGCCAAGGGCGCCGGCGCCTTCATCATGCGCTCGGTCGGCTCGGACGACGATCGCATGCCCCACACCGGCACCACCCGCTACGCCGACGGCCGCCCGACCCTGCCGTCCTTCGCCCTGTCCGGCCCCGACGCCGACCAGGTCAGTCGCCTGATGGCCATGGGCGAGACGGTGCGCGTCCACCTGTCCTCGACCGCCCACACCTATGAGACCCACAGCCAGAACGTCATGGGCGACCTGCCGGGCCGGACGCGTCCGGACGAGGTCGTCGTTCTGGGCTCGCACATGGACAGCTGGGACCAGGGCACGGGCGCCATCGACGACGGGGCCGGCGGAGCCGTCACCGTGGCCGCCGCCAAGGCCATCGCCGACAGCGGCCCCCGTCCGGCTCGCACCATCCGGGTGATCTTCTACGGCTCCGAGGAAGTGGCGCAGCCGACCCTCGCCACGGGCGACGGCGGCGGCGTCTACGCCCGCGGGCAGGGGGCCGCGATCGAGAAACACATCGCCGCCGGCGAGAGCGATTTCGGCGCCGACCACGTCTACGCCCTGCGCCTGCCGCCGGGCGCGCAAGGCTCGGACTTCCAGAAGGCCGCGACCCGCGTCCTCTATCCGATCGGCGTCCTCGCCTCGGCCGAGCCCGAGACCGAAGGCGGCTCCGACGTCGGCCCCATGGGTCCGCTGGGCGTGCCGCTCTTCACCCTGGCCCAGGACGGCACCCACTATTTCGACCTGCACCACACCGCCAACGACACCCTGGACAAGATCGACCCCGAGGCCCTGTCCCAGAACGTCGCCGCCTGGGCAGGGCTTATCTGGCTGATCGCCGACTCCGACGTCGACTTCCGGGCGATGAAGCCGGTGGAAGCGGCCCCGGCCGGGAACTGACCTCCGCCGCGAGCGTGGCGAAACTGGTAGACGCAAGGGACTTAAAATCCCTCGACTTCGGTCATGCGGGTTCGACCCCCGCCGCTCGCACCAGACGCCCCCGGCGTCACGGGACTGATACCGACGACCGCTAGAGGTCGCTCGCCGTCGCTTGAGGACCACACCTCCATGAACCGCGCCCTGATCGCCGCCCTGGCCGCCGTCTCCGTCTCGGGGTGCGCGGGCGCGCCGTTGATGCAGACCTGGGTCCCGTTCGGTGGTCACGACGCCCGGCCGGCGCCCGTGCCCCCGGTCTCCGCGTCCATCCTCGCCCCCGACCCGCAAGCCCCGCTTCCGGCCCCCGTCGTCTGGCGGCGCGGACCCCAGCCGGGCCGGCCGACCCTGATCGTCACGATCGTCGTCGACCAGTTCTCGGCCACTTTGTTCAACCAGTATCGGGGCCGCCTGACGGGTGGCCTGCACACCCTGTCCGAACAGGGCCGGGTCTATCAGAACGGCTACCAGTCGCACGCCAACACCGAGACCTGTCCGGGCCACTCCACCGTCCTGACCGGCGCCAATCCCGAGCGCACCGGCATCCCGGCCAACGACTGGACCGACCGTGTGACGGGGCAAGAGGCCTATTGCCTCGCCGCACCGCGCAATACCCTGGCCCACGGCCGCAACACCGACAACGGGCCGGTCGGGCCCGACCAGCTGATGGTCACCACCTTGGGCGACTGGGTCAGCGCCGCCAGCCCGACCAGCCGCGTCTTCGCCGTCTCGGGCAAGGATCGGGGCGCCATCAATCTGGCCGGCCATCGTGGGCGGGCCTTCTGGTTCACCGACGGCTTCGGCTTCACCACCTATGTCGAGCCCGGCCAGACGGCCGACGAGCGGCTCGCCCCCGTCGCCCCCCTCAACGCCCGTATCCGCGCCCGCCTCGCCGCCGGCCCGACGACCTGGGACTACACCTCCGACGCTTGCCGGGCGCTGGAGGGCGACTTCCGGTTCGGCGATGTCGCCTATCACGCCGCCGTCCCCCCGGCCCAGGTCGCCATCGATGTCTCGCCGGCCCTCGACGAGATGACGCTCGAGGCCGCCACCGAACTTCTCGACGGGCAGCAGCTGGGCCGGCGCGGGGTCGTCGACCTGCTGGGCGTCAGCCTGTCGGGCACCGATCGCGTCGGCCACGCCTACGGCCAGCAGGGTCCCGAGATGTGCGAGCAGATGCACCGCATGGACGCCGCTCTCGGCGTCTTCCTCGGCCGCCTGTCGCAACTGCCCGGCGGCGTGCTGGTGGTGCTGACCGCCGACCACGGCGGCTCGGACTTTCCCGAGCGTATGGCGCTGGAGGGCTACCCCCAGGCCGGACGCGGCGAACGCGGTCAGCTGGCGAGCCTGAACGCCCTGCTGCGCACCCGTTTCGACCTGTCGTATGACGCCCTCGCCGGCGGCGGCAGCGGCCTGATGGTGCTGGGCGCCGACGGCAAGCCCATGGCCGCCGGCGCGCGCCGCGAGCGCATCGCCCGCTTCTCCGCCGACTGGCTCAAGACCCAGCCTAAGATCGCCGGCGCCTGGACCCTGAACGAGGTCATGGCCACGGCCCTGCCGCCCTCCGGCCTCAGCCCGCAGGAATACAGCCTGATGCAGCGCGAGCGGCTCAGCGCCGTCCCCGGCCGCTCGCCCGACATCCTGCTGGCCTATCTGCCCGGCATCACCCCCGGTCAGGCCCGACCCGGCGCCACCATCGCCAACCACGGCAGCCCGTGGGACTACGACCGGCGCGTGCCGATCGTCTTCTGGTCCCCCGGCGTCGATGTCGGCCAGGAGCGGCCGCTGGCCATCCGGACCATCGACATAGCCCCGAGCCTGGCCAATGTGGTCGGCGTGGCGCCCGCCGACACCGTCGAGGGCCGCTGCATCGACCTCGGTCTGTTCGATGTCCCGGCCTGCCCGGTTCCGGCCTCGGTCACGGCGACGGGAACGACGCCCGCGCCATAACTTCGTGTTTCCCGAACGGGAGCGGCCTTACGCCGCCTGCGTTTGACAGGCACAAGGGGGCTTCACGCACCCGCAAGGCCGATTCCGCCCATGAACAGAGCCCGGCGCGCCCGTATCGTCGCCACCCTCGGCCCGGCCAGCCGGTCCCCCGGCATGGTCAAATCCCTGGCCCAGGCCGGGGTCGATGTCTTCCGGCTGAATTTCAGCCATGGCTCGCATGAGGATCACGCCGCCGCCCTCAAGGCCGTGCGCGGGGCCGAGCTGGCGCTGAACCGTCCCCTGGGCGTGCTCGCCGACCTGCAGGGCCCAAAGCTGCGCCTCGGCCGCTTCGCCGACGTCGAGATCAGCGTCAAGCCGGGCCACAGGATGCGTTTCGATCTCGACCCGACCCCGGGTGACGAGACGCGGGTGCAGATGCCCCACCCCGAGATATTCAAGGCCCTGCGCACCGGCATGCTGCTGCTGCTCGACGACGGTCGGGTGCGTCTGCGTGTCGGCGAGCGCAGCGATGAATGGGCCGACGTCACGGTCGAGAGCGGCTCCAAACTGTCCGACCGCAAGGGCGTCGCCGTGCCCGAGGCCGTGGTCCCCGTTTCGGCCCTGACGCCCAAGGATCGCGAGGATCTCGCCTTCGCCCTGCGCCTCGGCGTCGACTGGGTCGCCCTCAGCTTCGTCCAGAAGGCCGAGGACATGGCCGAGCTCAAGTCGCTGGTGAAGGGCAGGGCCGCCTGCCTGGCCAAGATCGAAAAGCCCCAGGGTCTGGCCGACCTCGAGAGCATCCTCGATTACTGCGACGGCGTCATGGTCGCCCGCGGCGACCTCGGCGTCGAGCTGGAGCCCGAAGAGGTTCCGGTCGCCCAGAAGCAGATCATCCGCGCCGCCCGTCGTCGCGGCGTGCCGGTCATCGTCGCCACCCAGATGCTGGAGTCGATGACCGCGTCGCCGACCCCGACACGGGCCGAGGCCTCCGACGTCGCCAACGCCGTCTACGAAGGGGCCGACGCCCTGATGCTGTCGGCCGAGACCGCCTCGGGCGACTATCCGCTGGAATCCGTCGGCATCATGAGCCGCATCATCGAGAGGGTGGAGACCGATCCGCTCTGGCCGACCCTGATGGACGCCGAACACGCGGGCATGGACGACATCGACGCCGACGCCCTGGTCGCCGCCGCGCGCAAGGCGGCCGAGGCCCAGTCGACGGCCTGCATCGTCGTCTTCACCACCCTGGGCGGCACGGCCCGCCGCATGGCCCGCGAGCGCCCGCTCCAGCCGGTCCTCGCGCTGACCCCCAACCCGTCCACCGCCCGCCGCCTGGCCCTCGTCTGGGGCCTCGAGTCCCGCCTCGGAAAGGAGCCCAGGTCGCTGGAGGACGTCACCGACGACGCGGTCCAGGGCGCCGTGGACTACGGCCTGGCCGAACCCGGCCAGCGCATCCTCATCCTCGCCGGCACCCCCTTCGGCGCCCCGGGGGCTGCGAATCTTCTCCGCCTGGCCCATGCTCCGGCCAAGGGGAAGGCCAAGCGCTGATCCCGCGAGGGCCGGCATGATCAAATATATTGGTTCCAAGCGCGCCCTGCTGACCGAGATCGCGGCCAGCATCTCCGCGCGCCTGCCCGATGGCGGAACCGTCTGCGACCTCTTCTCCGGCACCGCCCGCGTCGGCCACGCCCTGAAGAAACAGGGTTTCCGCGTCTGGTCGAACGACCACAACGCCTACGCCCACACCCTCGCCACGGCCTATGTCCAGGCCGACCGCGACCGCTGGCTGGACCGCGCCGAAGGCGTCATCGCCGAACTGAAGACCGTGACGCCCGAGGCTGGCTGGTTCACCCGGACCTTCTGCGAGGACGCCCGCTATTTTACGCCCGACAACGGCGCCCGCATCGACGCCATGCGCGACCGCATCGCCGCCCTGTCGCTGGAGCCGGAGCTGGCCGCCATCGCCCTGGTCAGCCTGATGGAGGCTGCCGACCGGGTCGACTCCACCGCCGGCCTGCAGATGGCCTATATGAAGTCCTGGGCCGCGCGGGCGTTGAAGCCGCTGGAGTTGCGGATGCCGGACATCCTGCCGGGCGTGGCGGCCGGGCACTGCAAGGCCACCCGGGCCGACGCCGTCGACCTGGCCCCGACCATCGAGGCCGACCTCGTCTATCTGGATCCGCCCTACAACCAGCATTCCTACCTCGGCAACTACCATTGCTGGGAAAGCCTGGTCCTGTGGGACAAGCCCGAGACCTACGGGATCGCCAACAAGCGGATCGACGTCCGCACCCGCAAATCGCCCTTCAACAGCCGCCCCGGCATCGCCCCCGCGCTTCAGGCGGTGATCGACGGCCTCAAGGCCCCCAATCTGATCGTCTCGTTCAACGACGAGGGCTATCTGTCGCGCGACCAGCTGGTCGAGATGCTGTCGGCGCGCGGCGAGGTCCAGGTCATCGAGATCGCCCGACCTCGATACGTCGGGGCCCGCATCGGCATCCACAATCCCAAGGGTGAAAAGGTCGGCGCCGTCGGCCGCCTGCGCAACGTCGAATACCTGTTCGTGGTCAGCGAGCGCGGCGTGGATCTGGCCGACGCCGCCTGATCGCCGCGGGGCGGAACGTTCCGGACTCCTGGGCCGTTAGGCGGCCATGGAACAGATGACGCTGACCCCCTCCCGTCGCCTGGAAGGCCGTCGCGCTTACGAGCGAACCGCCGAGCCGTTCAACACGGCGGCGTGGAGATCGCCGACGCCGCACCGCTTCGACGCCCACGTGGCCAACGACACGCGCAATGGGTCGTTGTCCGTCCACAACGCCATCGAGGAACTGCCCGCCTGGCTGCACATCGTCGGCGGTGGCGTGGTCGCCGCCCTGGTCGGCGCCCTTCTCGGCGGCGCCCTGCACATCTAGCCTTCCAGCAGCGCCCGGATCGGGGCCCAGCTGCGGCGGTGGGCGGGGCAGGGGCCCAGCGTCCTCAAAGCCTCGGAATGCACCGGCGCATTGTAGCCCTTGTGCCCGGCGAAGCCGTAGCCCGGGTATTGCGCGTCCAGTTCGACCATCAGCCTGTCCCGCGCCGTCTTGGCCAGGATCGAGGCCGCCGCGATCGACAGCGACAGGCCGTCGCCGCCCACCACCGTCCGCACGTCGCAGGGCAGTTTGAACCGGTAGTTTCCGTCCACCAGCGCCGCCACCGGCTCCACCGCCAGCGCCTCGATCGCCCGGCACATGGCCAGGCCGGTGGCGTGCAGGATGTTCAGCTCCGCGATTTCCTCGACCGAGGCGAAGCCGACGCCCCAGGCCACGGCCCGCGCCTTGATCTCGATCTCCAGCTTTTCCCGCCGCGCATGGGTCAGGGCCTTGGAGTCGTCGATGCCCTCGGGCAGGTCGTCGGGGTTCAGGATCACCGCGCCGGCCGACACCGGCCCGGCCCACGGCCCGCGCCCCGCCTCGTCGACCCCGCACACCGGCCCGCCGGCGCTTTCGATCAGCAGAATCTCCAGCGCCAGCGTCGGAAACGCGCGCGAAAGCCTGGCCTTTGCTGGGGATTTTGCCGCGCTTTTCACCGGCCCGCCATCGCACGAACCGGCCGGTGACGGAAGCAGTCGACGCCGTGATCGTTGACCATGCCCACCGCCTGCATGAAGGCGTAGACGATCACCGGCCCGCAGAAGGTGAAGCCCCGCGCTTTCAGCGCCCTGGTCATCGCTTCGGACTCCGCCGTCTTGACCGGCCGCGCGTCGCTGTCGGCCCAGGCGTTCTGGATCGGCGCCCCGCCGACGAACGACCACAGCCATTCCGAAAAGTCCTCGCCGCTTTCGCGCATCTCGAGCCAGATCCTCGCGCCCTTGATGGCGCTGTTGATCTTGGCCCGCGAGCGGATGATCCGCGCGTCCCCAAGCAGACGCGCGATGTCCGCCTCGCCATAGGCCGCGACCTTTTCCGGGTCGAACCCGTCGAAGGCGTCGCGCATCCCCTCGCGCTTCCTCAGGATGGTGATCCACGCCAGCCCCGCCTGGAACCCGTCCAGCACCAGCTTCTCCCACAGGGCGCGGGCGTCATACTCGGGCACGCCCCATTCCCCGTCGTGATAGGCGACGTACAGCGGATCGGTCCCGCACCAGGCACAGCGGTTCAGTGAGTCGGCCATGGCGGCAGGGTAGCGGGTCGGAGGCAAGGACGCAGCGATCGGTTGAGCCCACCACCCATTGCGGACATCCGCCGAACTCACCCCACCTCCGCGAACGCCCTGACCGGAAAGGTACCGAACGCCTTCACCTTCGGCGGCGCCGCTGTGAACCGGAACCCCGCATCCGGCAATAGCTCCAGCCCGCGCATATGTTCGCAGATCGGGATGCCCGCCCCCAGCAGCAGGGTGTGCGCCGGCCGCGTGCGCGTTCGCGTGTCGTCGATGTTGTGCGAATCGATCCCGACCAGCGCCGCCTCCGCCTCAACCAGCCAAGCGGCCGCCGCCTCGGTCAGGAACGGATGCTCCTCGAAATAGGCGTCGGTGCGCCAGTGCCGGGCCCAGCCGGTGTGCACCAGAACGGCCCGCCCGCGCACCTCCAGCCCTGAGAACAGGTCGGCGTCGATCGCTCGCACGCCCTCGACCCGCACCACCATCCCCGGCAGGGCCGCGACCCGCTCCAGCCCGACCTGGCTCAAATCCTCGCCATCGGCGTAGCGATGGAACGGACAGTCCAGATAGGTGCCGGTGTTGCCGATCATCTCGATCCGCCCGATCTGGAATTCCGTGCCCGCGTCATAGCCGGCGCGTGACGCCTCGCGGCTCAGATGGTCGCAGATCAACGGCGCCGGCAGGCCCTTGTAGGTCACCATGCCGTCCTCGATCGTATGGCTCAGGTCGATCAGCGGCATGCGATGGCTCCGGCGGGGAAGCGGGATGATGATCGGCCGGGTCATTCCGGTCAAAGCCTACGCGGTCGAAACATGTCCAGGTTGACGCGCGCGACCCCTGGATCCACGGTTGTCTCGCGACCCTGCTGTCCGCGTCGAGGAGATCGACCATGGCCACCTTCGCCCCCGCCGCTCTCTCCGCCGTCCTGCTGTTCGCCGCGTCGGGCTGCGCCCCGGCCCCTCCGACCGCCGGAGGGGCCTGGGACCGAAGCGAGGTACGACCGTGTTTTACCGTGGCCCAGGTGCACAATTTCCGCAGCGCCGGCCCAACCACTCTTTATGTGCGCGCCCGGATATCCGAAGTCTTTGAGCTTCAGACCACTCCCTGTCCGGGAAGTGATTTCGCCAATGCCCTGATCATCGTCCCCGACGGCGCCAACGACCAGCTCTGCCCCGGTGACCGGGCCCGGCTCCAGATCAGCGGGGCGGGGACGACCGGCCTGACCTGCGTCGCCCGGGTGGTGCGCAAGCTCACGCCGGAAGAGGCCGGCGCCCTGCCGGACGAGTTCCAGCCCTGAAAGATCGTCTCTGAATGGGTGGACAAGATGCGGGCGCCCGTCGCACAACCGTCGTCCCATCAAGGAGGACTTCCCCATGCGTATCGCCCTGTTCGCCGTCGCCGCCCTCGCCCTCGGCGTGACGGCCTGCTCGCCCAAGACCGAAGATCACGCCGCCGCCGCCGCCGACCAGGCGGGGGCCGCCGCCGCCTCGGCCGCTAACGACACAGCCGCCAACGTCGACGCCGCCGCCGCCAACACGGCTGCGGCGACCAACGCCGCCGCCGACAACGCCGCCGCCGCCGGCGCTACGGCCGAGCGCAAGGCCGACGCTGCGGTCGACGCCGCCGCCAAGACCAACTGATCCCTTTCGATCGGTGAAGGCGCGCCCGAAGTCCGCTTCGGGCGCGCGCTTCAATTCAGGGCCGGAGTCCGGTCCACCCCGGCGTCCGCACGGTCATCGTCCGCCCGGCCACCGTCAGCGTCCCGTCGATCCGGTCCAGCCGCACCAGCGCCATCGCCGCGCCGTCGCGCCCGCTCAGCACCTCCCCGGCGCGCAGGTCGCCGTTCAGAACCTCCGCCCCGAACGCCGGAGCCGGGCCATCGAAGGCGATCGGCAGCATCCGCTTTTTGATGTCGCCCCTTCGCTTCATCCGCGATGTCGTCTCCTGGCCGATAAAACACCCCTTCTGGAAGTCGATGCCGTTGAGCAGGTCGAAGTCGGCCTCGATCGGATAGGTCCGGTCCGTCCCCGCGTCCGCCGCCGGATCGGGAACCCCCACCGCCAGCCTGTGCGCCTGCCAGTCGTCCTCCGTCGCGTTGGTCTCGCTCTGGTCGCCGTAGCGCCGTCCCCCCAGTTCGGCCAGCCGCGGGTCGACGGCGAAGCCCGGCCCCTCGCCGCCCCACGCCGCGAACACCACGTCGGGACTCGCCATGACCTCGACCGCCGCCCTGAGCTTGTACATGGACAGCCGCTGCACCAGCGCCTCGCGCCGGTCGGCCGCGACGTCCAGCACCACGGCGGTCTCCTCGCCCCACAGGAACAGGTCGAACAGCAGTCGCCCGGGCGGCGACAGCAGCGCCCCGAACCGCAGTTCGTCGGCCTTCAGCGTCTCCACGTCCTGGGTCAGCAGATTGTGCAGGAACGGCCTCGCATCCGGGCCCGAAACGCGGACGAGGGCGCGGCTGTCGAGACGGGCGATGTGAACGGTCATGCCGGCTAGATAGGCCCCGCCGGCAAACCCCGCCACCCGTCATACGGGACTGATCAGACGAGAGAATCCGTATACGGTCCAATCCATGGCCGGGCGGTTCCCTATTCTCTATGTCGCCGAGGCGGACGCGAGCGACGCGATCCTCTCCTCGGGCGTGCTCGCCTATATGATCGAGGCGATGCCGCAGGCGAGCTTCACCATCGTCGCTTCGCCGAGGAGCGCGCCCTTGTTCGCCGACACCCCCCGCCTCGATCGTCTGCTGGTGCTGGAGCGCGACAGCCGCCTCGACTGGCTGGGCCTGTGGAACCAGGTCCGCGCGGTCAAATGGGGTCTGGTCGTCGACATGCGCGGCTCGACCCTGTCCAGCAAGCTGAAGCGCCAGAAGCGAGCCGTGCGCGGCGCCTGGGAGGCCGGCGTCCATGCCGTCGAACAGGCCGCCCGCGTGCTGCAGCTCGACGATGTTCCCGCCCCGAAACTGTTCGTCTCCGATGCGGCACGCGCCGCCGCCGACGCCCTGATCCCGCCGGGCGAGGGACCGTTGCTCGCCATCGGTCCGGGCGCCGACTGGATGGGCAAGGTCTGGCCGGGCGAGCGCTTCGCCAAGATCGCTGTGGCTCTCGTCGGCGACGGCGGCCCGCTGGACGGCGGTCGCGTGGTCGTGGTCGGCGACGACAACGCCCGCGAAGCCGCCCACACCATCCGCCTGTCCCTGCCGCGCGGCCGCACCGTCGAGCTTCAGGGCAGGCTTTCTCCCCTGCAGGCGGTCGCCGTCCTCGGCCGCTGCGCCCTCTACGTCGGCAATGACACCCTGTGGACCGACCTCGCGGTCGCCTCGGGGGTCCCCGTGATCGCCGCCTTCGGCCCGTCGGATGACCTTGAGCACGGTCCCTGGGGCGGCGTCGTCGTGCGCGGCCCTCGCTCTGTCGATGAGTTCCGCAAGATCGACCCGCGGCTGAACCAGGCTATCCTGCACATGCACGACCTCCCGGCCGACCGGGTCCTCAAGGCGGCGCGAAAGCTGCTGGCTGAACGCGCGACCGGCTAGATCGACCGCCCGAGCGGGTCTACAGGACGCTCATGACCCAGACCTTCGACCTGATTGTTCGCGGCGGCGAGGTGGCCAACCACGCCGGACGCGGCATGGCCGACGTCGGCGTCACTGACGGACGCGTCGTCGTCGTTGGCGACCTGTCGCAGGCCTCGGCCGGCGAGGTCTTCGATGCGACCGGCCTGACCGTCCTGCCCGGCGTTATCGACACCCACCTCCATTTCCGCGAACCGGGGCTGGAGTGGATGGAAGACCTCGAGACCGGCTCGCGCGGCGCGGCCCTTGGCGGGGTCACCGCCGTGTTCGAGATGCCGAACACCGAGCCCTCGACCACCGACCCCGACGCCCTGGCCGACAAGCTGGCCCGCGCCCGCGACCGGATGTGGACCGACCACGCCTTCTACATCGGCGGCACCCACGCCAACGCGCGCCATCTCGCCGAGCTGGAACGCCTGCCCGGCTGTTGCGGGGTCAAGGTCTTCATGGGCGCCTCGACCGGCACCCTTCTGGTCGCCGACGACGATGGCGTCCGCGAGGTCCTGCGCCATGTGAAGCGCCGCGCCACCTTCCATTCCGAGGACGAATACCGTCTGGTCGAGCGCCGCCCCCTGGCCCGCACAGGCGACTGGACCAGCCATCCCGAGGTCCGCGACGCCGAAAGCGCCATCATGTCGACCCGCCGCCTAGTCCGGCTGGCGCAGGAGACCGGCGCCCGCATCCACGTCCTGCACGTCACCACCGCCGACGAGATCGCCTTCCTCGCCGACCACAAGGACGTCGCCACCGTCGAGGTCACGCCCCAGCACCTCACGCTGGAAGGGCCCGAGGCGTACGAACGGCTGAAGGGTCTGGCCCAGATGAACCCGCCGATCCGCGACGCCCGTCACGTCGCCGCCCTGTGGCGCGGGGTCGAGCAGGGGGTCGCCGACGTCCTCGGCTCGGATCACGCCCCGCATACGCTGGAAGAGAAGGCCCGGCCCTATCCGGCCTCGCCGTCAGGCATGCCGGGGGTTCAGACGCTCGTGCCCGTCATGCTGACCCATGTCGCGAAAGGTCGGCTGACGCTGGACCGCTTCATCGACCTGACCAGCCACGGCGCCAACCGCGTCTTCGGCATCGCCGGCAAGGGCCGCATGGCCGAGGGTTATGACGCCGACCTGACTATCGTCGACCTCAAGGCGAAGCACACGATCCGCCACGAAGACATGGCCACTCGCTCGGGCTGGACCCCTTTCGACGGCTTCGAGGCCACCGGCAAGGCGGTGGCCACCATCGTCCGGGGCCGCGTGGTCATGCGAGACGGTGCGCTCATCGGCGCGGCCCACGGCCGCCCGGTGCGGTTCCAAGAAACGCTGAAGAGCTGACGAGAATATATCTCGATTTCAGCTGGTTGTCTCTGATCTCTGAGCGATGCTTCGGCCGCCCAGCCGCGCCATTATCGCCTCGCGGTAGGTGCGACTGGCCACCAGTTCCGCCCCACTCTCCATCGTCAGCCGCCACGAGCCGTCCGACAGCGACCGGGCCTCGCGAACCCGGGCCAGGTTGACCAAGGTCGAGCGGTGGCTCCGGGCGAACACCCGCCCGTCCAGCCGAGCCTCCAGCGTCTTGAGCGGCTTGCGGACCAGGCCCTCGCGGTCGGCCCAGTGGACGACGACATAGTTGCCGGCGGCGGCGAACCACTCGACCTCGTCCAGCAGCACGGGCGCGCGGCGGGCGCCGGTCATGACCATGAGCCGCTCAGGCGCGAGGGGTCCACGGGCGGCCGAGCGCGCGGCGGCAAGGGCCGCTTCCAGTGACCGGGTCATCTTGTTGGCCTCAACCGCCTTTTGGCGGTGGGCGGCGGCGAAGCCCACGCACACCAGAGCGGTGTAAAGCAGGATGGCCACGGGGACGCGGTCAATGGCCCGCGCCACCGCCCCGTTCGGCGCGCCGAGGCCGAACGCTAGGTCGACGCCCGTGGACGCCAACGCGGCCAGGGGCACAGCTACGAGGCCTGTTCCCCAACACGCCGCCGCCGCCGTCAAGCCCGATCCGAACCGGCGCAGTAACAGCCAGACCACCGCGGCGGCGGCGAACCAGATACCGTAGTTCGCCCCTTGCCAG
>JBBRFV010000028.1:0-12841 GCA_038241335.1 Caulobacterales bacterium
TGGCGGCGAAGGCGCGGGTGGCGATGGGCATGGCGGGATCCTGTCAGGGTTGCTGGTCAGGTGCGCACGCCGGGTGCGACGCACAAGGGGTCACGGGGGGGTCAGGGTCGCGCGCGACCGTCCACCCGCCGCACGGGCACGGCGTCGAGGTCGAAATTGTCGAACAGCCGGGCGTTCAGGGTGATCCGGGGCGGGTGGACCGTTCCGTTGTCATCGGTCCATTGCGCAGACTCGCTGAACACCGGACAGCTGCAGACGGCGCAGTGATGAAAGGTCATCATCCGGTCGCCCCACTGATAGGCGGTCAGGATTTCCGGGCGCGTGTCCAGGGTCACGGCCTCCGGCGCGTAATAGGCCGAGACGACGCCGCGCTTGCTGCAGATCGAGCAGTTGCAGACGGTCACACTGTCGGGCGTCGGAGCCGTGAAGCAAGGGGCGCCGCAGTGGCAGGACCCGGCGATCATCTCAGCCCAGCTTTTCGATCAAGGCCTGCGCCGCCGCCGGATTGCGCACCTTGGCCCCGGCGATGAAGTAGGCGAACACGTCGCCGCGCGTCGCCCACTCGCGCGTCTGTTTAACGATGCCGTCGAGCTCGGCCGGGGACATGCCGGTCGGCTCGTCCTCGCGGCTGGACATCAGCCGGGCGTAGCTGAAGTCGGCGGTGTGCTGGTCGATACGCGGCCACTCCGGGGCCTCGTCGTCGCGGCCGTAGACGATGGCCGCGCCATACTTCCGGGCCAGGTCATGGAACTGCTCGGTGTCGAAGGTTCCGTTGCGAACCTCCAGGGCGTGGCGCAGCCGCACGCCGTCCTTCTCCCTGGGCAGCCGCTTGAGGAAGGCCTCGAAGTCGACGGGATCGAACTTCTTGGTGGCCATGAACTGCCAGTTGATCGGTCCCAGCTTGTCGCCCAGCGCCGTCAGTCCCTGATCCAGGAAACGGTCCAGGCTGTCGCCTTCGGACAGGATTTTACGGTTGGTGCAGAACCGGCTGGCCTTGACCGCAAAGACGAAATCGTCGGGCGTCTCGTCGCGCCACTTCATCCATGTCTCGGGCTTGAAGCCGGAATAATAGGTGCCGTTGATCTCGATCGACGTCAGCTTGGAACTGGCGTACTCCAGCTCCTTCTTCTGGCTCAGCTTGTCCGGATAGAAGGCGCCGCGCCAGGGCTCGAAGGTCCAGCCGCCGATGCCGACGCGAATGGTTCCGGTCATGTCGTCCTCCCTGTCCGCAAGGAGCTAGGCCCGAGCGGCGTCGGCGACAAGGGCCTGGCAGGCCAAAGCCGGCGGAGCCCGGCTGTTGAAGCCGGAACCCTGTTTTGCGCCGCTCCGATCCGGCCTCAGAAGGTCAGCGCGCTCGCCCATGCCGGGTCCGCCAGTTTCGAATTGGTGAATTCGGCCTGGCGCTCGCGCGGCACGGCGTAGCGCACCAGCGGCGCCAGCACGGGCAGGATCTCCTGTGGCGCGTCCTGCCCTTCGGGCATCTCGCATTCGGCCATGGCCCAGTAGATGCGCCCCGCCTCATCCATCAGCAGATCGATGTCCCATTGCAGCCCGTGGCGGTCGGTCGTGGTGCGACGCAGCTTGTGGATGCGCCGATCGGTCCGGGTCCACAGGTCGTCGAAGTCCCGCGCCGCGATGGCGGTCTCGATCTCGATCAGCCGGTCGCCGACCGTGATCTTGTAGGTGAAACTGTCCCCGCCGGGCGTCCGTCGCCGGATGCGGGCGTCACCCGGCAGATAGCCCTGCCGGATCTCGCTCCAGTCCGCCGGGTCCCACAGGACCAGGATGGCCTCGGGGTCGGACAGGACGTATTTCCGCTCGTTCTCGGTGGGCATGACGGTTCCTGCAAGCTCCGTCCTATCTGACCGACCGGAATCGCAGGGTCGGGGTCACGGCCAGCGCGGCGGCCATGCCGTATTCGAACCCGCTGGACGAGACCACGACCGATCGCGTCCCGTCGCTCATGACGGCCATCGCCAGAGCGATCAGGGTCATCCAGGGCTTCATGGTCGGTCCCTCCGGGGGGCCGCACCATCGGCCCGGCCCGGCGGTCGATCAAGCCGGGAAGGTTCCCGAGGCGCGAAATTCGCACGACGCAGCCAAGAGCCTGTTAACCCTCAGTGTTCCATCAGGGGACCATGCTGAACAAGCGCCTTCCCGCCCCGAACTTCAGGATCGATGAAGGGGTCCAGTTCGTCATCGTATCCGCGCGGACGGATCCCGCCTCGCCCACAGTGGCGGAAACGATCCTGGGCCTGCTGAAACGCCGGCCCGAGATGGGCGGCTGGGACTGGATCATCGACCTGAGCCGGCCGTTCGAGCGCGCCAAGCCAGAAGAAATCGACCAGATCTCCCGGGCATTCAACGCCATGCGCAGCCGCCAGGCCTATACGGTCTTCATCAGCGTGGAGTCCGAGACCTGGGATCGCTGCCGCGAGCTGGACAAGAGATTTCTCGATCGCGTCCACCTTGTGGCCCCGACGATGGCGGCCGCGCGCGCTCTGCTGCCAGTCTCCATGCGATCGATCTGAGGTCCTTCAGACCTGCCCCTCAATAGGCGAAGTCGCGGTAGAGCCGTGTCAGGTCGCCTCGCCATTCGCCGTTGTAGAGCTCCAGAAGCCGGTCCGCCGGGGTCACGCCGCTGTCGGCGATGTCCTCCAGTTCGGACAGGTAGCCGCGTTCATCGACCATGCCGCCCGAGAACCGCGCTCGATTTTTCAGGCCTTCGCGGGCGATGTGGACCATGTCCCGGGCCACGTCCTGCACCGAGCGGCCGGCGACCTCGGCCTTGAGACCCAGCCGGGTGACGTCGCGGCGCAGGCGTTCGTGGTCCCCGACGTCCCAATCCTTGACCAGGTCCCAGGCCGCTGCCAGGGCCGGGGCGTCGTACAGGACGCCGGCCCACAAGGCCTGCAGGGCGCAGATGCGGCTCCAAGGACCGCCGTCGGCGCCGCGCATCTCGAGGTAGGACTTCAGCCGCACCTCCGGGAAGAGGGTGGTCAGGTGGTCGTTCCAGTCCTTCAGGGTGGCGCGCTCGCCTGGGAGGGCCGGCAGGCCGTCGGTCATGAAGCCGCGGAACGACTGGCCGGACAGGTCGACATAGGTCTCGCCGCGCTTGGCGAAATACATCGGCACGTCCAGCGCATAGTCGGCGTAGCGCTCGAAGCCGAAGCCGTCCTGGAAGACGAAGTCCAGCATGCCTGTGCGGTCGGGATCGGTGTCGGTCCAGACATTGGCGCGGGCGGTCAGGAAGCCGTTCGGCTTGCCCTCGGTGAAGGGGCTGTTGGCGAACAGGGCGGTGGCGATCGGCTGCAGCGCCAGCGAGGTGCGGAATTTGGCCACCATGTCGGCCTCGTCCGCGAAGTCCAGGTTCGACTGGATGGTGCAGGTGCGCAGCATCATGTCGAGGCCGAGGCCGCCCTTCCTGGGCATATAGGCGCGCATGATGGCGTAACGGCCCTTGGGCATGACCGGCACGTCCTCGCGCCGCCACAGGGGGTCGAAGCCGGAGCCGATGAAGCCGAGGTTGATCTGGTCGGCGACCTGCTTGACCTCCATCAGGTGCTGGCCGGTCTCGTTGCAGATGTCGTGCACGTCCTTCAGCGGGGCGCCGGACAGCTCGAACTGACCGCCGGGCTCCAGACTGATCGAGGCGGTCAGGCCATCGGCGTTCTTGCGCTCCAGGGCGATGACGTGGCCGGCTTCCTCGACCGGGGCCCAGCCGAAGCGTTGCAGGCCGGTCAGCATGGCCAGGATGCCGCTCTCGCCCTCATAGGCCGGGCGGCGCAGGCTGGTGCGGTCGAAACCGAATTTCTCGTGTTCGGCGCCGATGCGCCACTGGTCGCGGGGCTTGGCCCCCTTCGACATGGCCCCGATCAGGTCTTCCCGGGAAAGCGGTGCGGCGTCGGTCATGAAGTGAAGCCCCTCGTGTCGCGGCTAGATGGGAGGGATCGCGCCCGCACTCAAGGGGGTCGCTCTGGCGCCCTGCTTGAGAGCTATCGCTCCCAATCGCCGACGGCCGCCTGCCACAGGGTCAGGGCGGCGATGGCGGCGGTGTCGGCGCGCAGGATGCGCGGGCCCAGCGACACGGCGGTGGTGAACGGCAGCGACCGCAGCCGCTCGCGTTCCTCGGGCGAGAAACCGCCTTCGGGGCCGATCAGGACGGCCCAGGGACCTTCGCCGGCGGCCTGCAGGGTCGGGCCGGCCGGTTCGCCCCCGGTCTCGTCGCAGAACATCAGCCCGCGGCCGGACTCCCAACTGTCCAGCAGGTCAGCCAGCTTAACCGGCTCGTCGACCAGGGGCACGTCCAGCCGCCCGGTCTGTTCGGCGGCCTCGATGGCGATGGCGTCCAGCCGGTCCATGCGCACGTGCTGGGTCTGGGTCCGGTGGGTGACCACGAGCCGGATGCGCCGCACGCCCAGTTCGACGGCCTTCTCGACCGCGAACTCCAGCGCGCTCTTCTTGACCACGCTGATGAGCAGTTCGAGGTCGGGGGTCGTGGATTGCGGCCGGAGCTGTTCCTCGACGCGCAGCACGGCGCCCTTCTTCAGGATCTCGGTGAGGATCGCCCGCCACTCGCCATCGACGCCGTTGAACACCAGCAGGTCGTCGCCGATCTTCAACCGCATGACCTGGGTCAGGTAGCGCGACTGGTCCAGCGACGGCGCGAGAGCGGCGTCAGGGGCGAGGGGCTGGACGAGGTGGAGGCGGATCATCGCGTTGTTTGCGGTCAGAGCGTGCGCGCGATCAAGAGCTTCATGATCTCGTTGGTCCCGCCGTAGATGCGCTGGACGCGGGCGTCCTTGTACAGCTGGGCGATCGGATATTCGTTCATGTAGCCGTAGCCGCCGTGCAGCTGGAGCATCTCGTCGATCACCTCGCCCTGGATGTCGGTGACCCAGTATTTGGCCATCGAGGCGGTGGCGGCGTCGAGCTGGCCCTCGAGGTGCAGGCCCAGGCAGTGGTCGACGAAGACCTTGGCGACGGTCAGCTTGGTCTTGACCTCGGCCAGCTTGAACTGGGTGTTCTGGAAGTCGATCACCCGTTTCCCGAACGCCTTGCGCTCTTTCACATAGGCCAGCGTCTCCTGAAGCCCGCGCTCGGCCGCGGCGACGCCCTGGATGGCGATGTTCAGGCGTTCCTGGGGGAGTTGCTGCATCAGGTGAACGAAGCCCTGGCCCTCGGTCCCGCCGATGATGTTCTCGGCCGGCACCTTTACGTCGTTGAAGAACAGCTCGGAGGTGTCGTTCCCCTCCATGCCGATCTTGTGCAGGTTCCGGCCGCGTTCGAAGCCTTCGGCGCCGTCGGTCTCGACCACGATCAGGCTGGTGCCCTTGGCGCCCTCGGTCGGGTCGGTCTTGGCTACGACGATGACCAGATTGGCCAGCTGGCCGTTGGTGATGAAGGTCTTGGAGCCGTTGACGACGTACTGGTTCCCTTCCTTGCGGGCGGTCGTCTTGACGCCCTGCAGGTCCGAACCAGCGCCCGGCTCGGTCATGGCGATGGCGCCGACCAGTTCGCCGGTCGCCATGCGCGGGAGCCAGCGCTGCTTCTGCTCCTCGGTGCCGTAGTGCCAGATGTAGGGGGCGACGATGGCGTTGTGCAGCGAGGCGCCGAAATGGTCCGCGCCCTTCCAGCCCAGCTGGCGCATCAGCACCACTTCATGGCGGTAGTCGCCGCCCATGCCGCCGTATGCCTCGGGGGCCGAGATGTTCAGCAGGCCCGCTTCACCGGCCTGATTCCAAAGCTCGCGCGGCACCGACGAGTTGGCGATCCAAGACTGCACGGCCTCGGTCGAGGCGTGCTCGTCGATCCATTTGCCGACGCTGTCAGAGAAGAGGGTGATCTCCTCGTCCTGCATGAAGGCCGGTTCCGGGACGTTGAGGACGTTCATGGCGTGCTACACTGGATGGTGGTGGGAGGGCGCTATGCGGATGAGGGTGAGTTGGTTTTGTGCGATCGGTCTCGGTTTGGCGGGGTGACAAGGTCAAGGCACGCGCGTATCCGCGGACGAGGCAGAGACGTATTTTCGCGTCCATCAAACCAGATATGATGAGATCGTGGCTCTGGTTGACGAGTGTCGGCCAGCGCGGACGGGCTCAAGTTATAAACGAGTCTGGGCAGACGGCTCCTTCAGATCGGGCCTTCATTGGTCTCGCGGCGCGCACGACGTTCAAGCTGTTGAGCGAGCCCTGTTGCAGTCCGGCGCGATCTCCGTCGCCTATTTGACTGCGGACGGTCCGGAGAGCTTCACGCCGGAAGGCGCGCTGACCTCGGTCGAGATTTCGATTTTCTCCTCTGGAATAGTGACATCCGGAACGTCGACAGGCTTCGTCTACTCTCCCGAGGCTCTGGAGGTCGCGCCGCAGGATCACCGCGACGGCGACTACACCATTACCCGCCGACTGGTCGGGCCTCCGCCTCATCATTGGTACTGGGAGCAAGGGTCAAACTAACCGAGCTCAGAACGCCTCGGCCGGCATCTGCATCAGCACCTCGGCGCCCGTCTTCATCTTGGCCAGATGCGCCCCGGCGTCGGGAAGGATGCGCTCGACGAAGTAGCGGCCCGTCATCAGCTTGGTGGCGTAGAAGGGATCGGTCGAGCCGGCGTCGACCTGCTTCTGCGCCGCGATGGCCATCTGCGACCACATGTAGGCGAGCGCCGTCAGGCCGAAGATGTGCAGATAGTCGGTGGAGGCGGCGCCGGCGTTGTCCGGGTTCTGCATCCCGTTCTGCATCAGCCACATGGTCGCCTCCTGCAGCTTCTTCTTGGCGTCGGTCAGGCCGTCGATGAAGGGCTTGATCGGGCTCTCGCCGCCGTGCTCGCCGGTGAAGGCGTCGATCTCGGCGAACCAGGTCATGATGGCGCGGCCGCCGTTGGCGGGCAGCTTGCGACCCACCAGATCCAGCGCCTGGATGCCGTTGGCGCCCTCGTAGATCATGGTGATCCGCGCATCGCGCAGATACTGGCTGGCCGGGAAATGCTCGGTGTAGCCGCTGCCGCCGTGAACCTGCATGGCCAGCGAGGCGACATGGAAGCCCTTGTCGGTCAGATAGGCTTTCAGCACCGGGGTGATCAGACCCATGTAGTCGTGGGCCTTCTGGGCCTCGGCCGCGTCGTCCGAGTGCTGCAGGTCGGCCTGGAGCGCGGTCCACAGGGTGAAGGCCTGGCCGCCCTCGACGAAGGCCTTGGCCTCCAGCAGCATGCGGCGCACGTCCGGGTGGACCATGATGGAATCGGCCGGACCGTCCGGATTCTTCGGCCCGGTCAGGCTTCGGCCCTGCAGACGGTCGTGGGCGAATTCGACGGCGGCCTGATAGGCGGCCGTGCCGATCGACAGGCCCTGCAGGCCGGTGCCGAGGCGGGCCTCGTTCATCATCACGAACATGGCGGCCATGCCCTTGTTCTCGGTTCCGACCAGCCAGCCCCTGGCGTCGTCGTAGGCCATGACGCAGGTGGCGTTGCCGTGGATGCCCATCTTGTGCTCGAGCCCGGCGCAGGCCGCGCCGACGTTGCGCTCGCCGAGAGACCCGTCGTCGTTGACGAAGACCTTGGGCACCACAAACAGGCTGATGCCCTTGATGCCGTCCGGCGCGCCCTCAATGCGGGCGAGGACCAGGTGGATGATGTTGTCGGTGAAGTCGTGCTCGCCGGAGCTGATCCAGATCTTCTGGCCGGTGATGGAATAGCTGCCGTCGCCGTTCGGAACGGCCTTGGTGCGGATCAGGCCCAGGTCGGTGCCGCACTGCGGCTCCGTCAGGTTCATGGTCCCGCCCCATTCGCCGGTCGCCATCTTGGGCAGGTAGCGGGCCTTCAGTTCGTCCGAGCCGTTGGCGTTCAGGCCCCAATAGGCGCCGGCGGTCAGGCCCGGATACATCGAAAAGGCGGCGCTGGCGGCGGCGGTCATCTGGCCGAAGGCCATGGCCACGACCGAGGGCATGCCCTGGCCGCCGTGCTCGGGCAGGGCCGACAGGGCGGGCCAGCCGGCGGCGACCATGGCCTGGTACGCTTCCTTCCAGCCCGTCGGGCCGGTGACCTTGCCGTCGGCCAATTTGCAGCCTTCCTGATCGCCGACGCGGTTCAGCGGGGCGATGACCTCCTCGGCGAATTTCGCGCCTTCCTGGAGGATCTGGTCCACCAGGTCCGACGAGACGTCCTCGAACCCGGGCTGGTTGGCGTAGCGGTCGATCTCCAGCACCTCGTTCAGGACGAACGTCAGGTCGCGGACGGGGGCCTTGTAAGCCATGGGGTCAGGCTCTCGCTTTGAAGGGCTGGAGATTATGGTCGGGGTTCAGGCGGGCCTTGAGCAGGCTGGCGTATTCCTCGGCGCCGGGCAGCAGGTCGGGGCGGAACTCGCCCAGCTTGCGCTCCATCACGGCGCAGGCCTCTTCGGCGGTCTCGATGGCGGCGTCGAGGTCTTCGCGCTGCTGCTTGAGGGCGGCGATCTGGGCGCGATGGCGGCGCAGGGCGACGGCCATCTGATGGGTGTTGTGGTTGTCGTGATCGTAGAGGTCCAGCATCTCCTGGATCTCGATCAGGCTGAAGCCGATGCGGCGGCCACGCAGGATCAGCTTCAGCCGCGCCCGGTCGCGGCCGTCATAGACCCGCGTCTGTCCCTTGCGGGCCGGAGTCAACAGGCCCTTGTCCTCGTAGAAACGAAGCGCGCGGGCCGTGGCGCCGAACTCGCGGCACAGCTGGCGGATCGAATAGGTGCGGTGATCGTCGGCGGTCGCCATGCCGGCTAGATAGCCCGAACTTGACGCGCACGTAAAGGGAAGGCTCGGCGACGAGGCAGCAGGCGGCAGGGGTCAGGAATCAAGGATTGGGGCGGCTACTCGGGATTCCGGGCGCGTGGCCGGCGCCGGCTTCAACAGACCTGCCGCCTACTGCTTAAGCTCAGCGCGCTTCCCGCGCCCGGAACCAGAGAACCGGGACGGTCATGGCCAGCAGGATGAGGTTGGTGATGGCCGGGCCAGCGTCGGGGCCGGTCAGGTGCACGCCCAGCATAACGGTCTCCAGCACCACCAGACCGGCGGCGGCGACGACCAGCAACGGACGGCCGTGTTTCCACGACACCAGCGGGGCCAGCAACAGGACGGCCAGAACAATCTCGGCGAGGCCGAGACCGCGCACGAAATTCTCGCTGACCAGGGCGGGCCAGCGCATCAGATCGACCAGATTGGCCATCGCCTCGTTCAGCTTGGCGTAGCCAGCCGCGATGAAGAACATCGCGATCCAGCCCTGGAGCGTCCAGAGGGTCAGGTTGCGGTAGCTCGCATTGAGGCGCGAGCGGGCAGGGGAGAGAACGGGGGAGAGGGTCTGAGAGGTCATTTTTTCTGACGCCCGGGGAGTGGCGCTCATTCTATTGGCAACAGTTGCGATGTCGGATCGCACAAGCCGTTCCGCAAGACCGCGAAGCGTGAGCGTAACCATCCGTGACCGCTTTCTGCGAGGACCCCACGGCCAAAGCGTGGCCGTATCTATAAATCCTTGTAATGCGAAGCCCGTTTCGGGGGGGTTAAAGCCCCCGGGCGATCCGGGCCTGGTCGAGGCGGGCCAGCTTGGCGTGCAGCGGGCTCCAGTCTTCTAAGTCGGCGATCGCGGACCAGATCGCCTCCACCTCGTCGATCCGCATCTCCTCGGGCTCGGCGGCGGCGAACATCGGATGCTCCAGCCGTTCGGGTCGGTCGGGCGCATGCTCGAACAGGGCGAAGCGGAAGGCGTCGAAGGCCTCGCCCTGGTAGAGGCGGGCGCGCGGCCCGCCGAGGGCGCGGGCGGACGAGGCGAAGCCGCCGAACCAGTCGTGGAACAGTGGCTCCCAGCGTAGCGCCTCGCCGCCTTCGCGCAGCAAGGCGAGGGCGGCGTCCAGCAACCTCTGGTCCGCCGCCTCGCCGAGACCATGGACGCCCAGCCGTTCGAGGAAGGCCGCGCGCAGCTCACGGATATAGGCAGGCCCGAACCCGTTTAACGCCTCGGTCAGGGGGCCGGCGTCGGCGACCAGCTTCAACGCCCCGCCCAGCTGGATCAGGGCCCAGAACACCGCCTCGGGCTGGCGGGCGAAGGCGTACAGGCCGGTCTCGTCGAAATAGGCGGCGGTGAACCCCGGCTCATAATACGGCAGGAAGCGCCATGGGCCGTAGTCGAAGCTCTCGCCGGTGACGTTCAGATTGTCGGTGGTCAGCACACCGTGGACGAAGCCGGCGGCGATCCAGCGGGCGCTCAGCCGGGCTGAGGCCTCGACGACGGCGCGCAGGAAGGCGGGAACGTCTCCGGACGCGACCGCCGGGTGGTAAAGGGCGCGGGCGTGCTCCACCAGCGTCGCGACCATGTCGGGGCGTTCGAAATACGCCGCCCGCTGGAAGGTGCCGAAGCGGATGTGGCTGTGCGACAGCCGCACCAGCACCGCCGATCGGGTCGGCGACGGTTCGTCGCCGCGCACCAGATCCTCGCCGGTCTCGATCAGGCTGAAGGCTCGACTGGTCGGCACGCCGACGCTCTCCAGCATGGCTGCGGCCAGCACCTCGCGCACCCCGCCCTTGAGCGTCAGCCGGCCGTCGGCGGTGCGCGACCACGGGGTCGTGCCCGAGCCCTTGGTGCCGAGGTCGAGAAGCCGTCCTTCACCTTGGTCCCTACCGCTCGCGCTGCGGGCGCTCGCTGCTTGAGGGGTTTCCCGCAACTGCGCGGCGAGGAAGCCGCGCCCGTCGCCGAGGTCGGGGTTGTAGGTGCGGAACTGATGGCCGTGATAGCGCATGGCCACGGGCCCGGGCTGGCCGGGCAGGGGCTCGAAGCGGCCGAAATGGGCGATCCACTCGACGTCGGTCAGGGAGTCGAGGCCGACCGTCGCGGCGGCACGGTCGTTGCGGATGCGCAGGATCGCCTGCGGAAACGCCGCCGCGTGGACGGGGTCGCCGTAGTCCTCGCCCAGATCGAAGAAATGCGGCTCGGGGCGATAGGCGGGGCTGGGAGGCATGAACGCCAGATGCGGCGTCACGCCTCCCGACGCAAGGTCAGGCGCCCGCCGGCTTGCCCAGCAGGTCATCGACCGAGCCGACCGTCACCGGGTGATAGCCGGGTCGCGCCACAGCGTAGATGCGCGTGGCGATCGGCCTGCCCCAGGCGCCCTGGTCCCACAGGGTCTTGAACAGCGGCAGGACGAATTTGCGCCGGCCCTGGGTGGTCAGGAAATGCTCCAGCGTCGGCACGGCTGCGTCGTAGTGGTGCTGCATCGCGAGCTGCAGCCAGCCGAAGACGAGCTCGGAATTGCCCTCCGTCTTGAGATGAAGGGTGGCTTCAAGGTCAGCCAGTTGGGCCGGGCTCAGCCAGCGGCTGGCCGGGGTCACGCCGGCGGGCCGCCAGGCGAGGAATCGCTGGCGCTGCTGGGTGTTCCAGCCGCTCCACGGAATGGCCGAGGCCGGGGTGTGGCTGACGAAGAAGGCGCGGGCCGAGGCGTCGACGACGTTGAAGGCGTCCGAGGTCGGGGCCACGGCGTTGGACGGCAGGCCGGGCTGATAGACCCAGGTGTCCAGCTGCAGCTTCTGCTCCAGCGCGGCGTCACCCTTGACCAGGTTGGCGCGGATGTCCTGCAGGAAGCCCGCGGTGGTCATCGGCTGGAAGGCGTGCCGCTCGAAATAGCCCTTCAGCCAAACGTCGAAGGCCGCCCGGCCCACAGTGTGCTCGATGGTGTCGAGGAAGGCGCAGCCCTTTTCGTAGGCGATGTCGGTCATGCCATCGTCGGGATTACGTCCGGCCAGGTCGATGTGCAGGATGGTGTCCTTGGCCGGCTGGGTCTTCAATTGGTCCTGAAGCGAGTCCCAGCCCAGCACGCGTTCCTGCTGGGCCCGGTCGGCGCCGTAGACCTCTTCCATGATGCGGTTCTGGAAATAGGTGGTGAAGCCTTCGTTGAGCCAGAAGTCCGACCAGGTGGCGTTGGTCACGAGATTGCCGGACCAGCTGTGCGCCAGCTCATGGGCGATCAGCGAGACCAGCGACTTGTCGCCCGCCACTGCGGTCGGCGTGGCGAAGGTCAGGCGCGGGTTCTCCATCCCGCCGAACGGGAAGGAGGGCGGCAGCACCAGCAGGTCGTAGCGGCCCCAGCGATAAGGGCCATACAGCTTCTCGGCCGCGGCGATCATCTTCTCGACGTCGGCGAACTCGGTGGCGTCGGCCTCAAGATTCTTCGGCTCGGTCCAGACACCGGTGCGGGGCCCGGTCGACTTGAAGTCGAGGTCGCCGATGGCCAGGGCGATCAGATAGGGGGCGACCGGATTGGTCATGCGGAAACGCCAGGCCTTGGACGTGGTCCCGGCCGGCCCGCCGGCGGGCTCGCCCTGGGGGGTCAGTTGTTCGGCGCTCATGACCGGATGCAGGGCCTCGGGCGCGACGATGCGGGCGCTCCAGGTCTGGCGGATGCCGGGGCTGTCCTGGGTCGGGATCCAGGTTCGGGTCAGGATCGCCTCGCCCTGGCTGAACAGATAGGGCTTCTGACCGCCAGCCGTCTGGGCCGGAGTCAGCCACTGCAAGGCTGCGGCGTTGGGGCTGGTGATGTAGTCGACGATGATCTTGCGGCTCTCGCCGGCCGTGAAGGCCGGGAAGGTGATGGTCAGGGCCTGGCCCAGGATCGGATCGACCGGCCCGAGGGTGAATTGCAGCGGGCCCTTGTCGTCGCGCACACCCCGGATGGTCAGGTCGCGGGTGTCCAGCACGATCTGGGTCGCGCCCGGTTCCGCAGTGATGGTCAGTGTAGCCGTGCCGGCCAGGGTCCTGGCCGTGAAGTCGGCGGTCAGGTCGAGGTCGACGTTCTTGACCCTGGCGATCTCGGGATGGGCGTTGGAATGGATGTCA
>JBBRFV010000029.1:0-12641 GCA_038241335.1 Caulobacterales bacterium
TCGCCCAACCACACCGACGCCATGATGGACGACCTGGTCCAGGCCATGGACAAGCTCTGGACCCACTGCAACGTGGCCCGACTGCCCCTGGCGGCGTGATCGTGCCGCTCAGCGCCCCTTGATGGGAGCGGGTTACGTCCCGCGCGCCGGGAACAGCAGCCATCCGTGGCTCCCGGCGACGGCGCCGAAGATCGTCACAAGCGAGAGCACCAGCAGCACGACATGCGCGCCATGCAGCACCCTGAAGGCGCGCTCGGGGTCCCGCTCGACCCACGCCGGGAACAGGCGATGCAGGATCAGGGGTTCCACAACGAAGAGAAGCAGGAAGAACAGCGACCAGACGCAAACCATGGCGTGCATCCACCAGAAGCGGACATCGGCGAAGCGCGTCCAGAGGTCGAGGCGCTGGACCATGTAGAGGCCGGACGCGCCGACCAGCAGCACCGCGGCCCGCGCCTGCCAGGCGAACCGGCCCTCGAACGCCTGGAACGCCGCCAGCCGATCGGGCCCCAGCAGGCCGCGCCGGATCGCCGGCAGCGCCACGGTGGTCGCCATCGATACGCCGCCGATCCAGATGACGACGCCCAGGACATGGAGCACGCGTGCCAGAACCAGATCATCCATCGCCCAAACCGCCTTTCGTGAAATCGTCGGGAACAGGCACGCCTCAGTACCTCGGAACTTCAGGCCGCAGCGTTTCATTCGGCTGTCGCCGGCAAGAACGTCGCTCCGCCGGCCACGGCCTCGCGCGCCACGGCCATGGACGGCACGAAGGTCAATCCCTGATACAACGGGGTCTTCAGCGCCCGACGCAAGGTGTCGACCACCGCCGGCCGGGCGCCGCAGACAATGACATCAGCGCCGTCCGCCTGCAGGCGCGTGACGAAATCGCCGAGGGCGAACGCTCCGGTGGGGTCCACCAGCGGCGTCTCCTCCATCCGCAGGATATAGCGCCGCTTGCGCGCCCCGATTTCATCCAGGGTGTCCTTCAGAATACTGGCGCTGCCAAAGAACAGCGGGCCCCGGAAGGTGATGACCCCCACGTTCGCCGGCAGTCCGTCATTGGGCGCATAGGGGGCGTCGGACGCGGCGTCGGGTCGCTCGTCCTCAAGCAGAGCCATACTCACGCCGTCCACGCTCGTCAGGCGGGCCATCCGGTGCATGAAGACAAAGGCCGCCATCACCATGCCGACCTCGATCGCCACGGTCAGGTCCACCAGCACAGTGAGCGCAAAGGTCGCGATCAGAACGGCGCGCTCGCCGTTGGAAGTTCCGAGGATCGTGCGGAAGCGATGCACCTCGGCCATATTCCAGGCCACCACCAGCAGGATCGGAGCCAGCGCGGCCAGCGGCACGAACCTCATCAGGCGGGCGAGCGCCAGCATGAAGACAAGCAGGAACGCCGCATGCAACATGCCGGCGACGGGCGATCGGGCTCCGGCGCGGATATTGGTGGCGGTCCTGGCGATCGCTCCGGTCGCTGGCAGGCCTCCGAACAGGGTGGATGCGATATTGGCGAGCCCTTGGGCGAGGAGCTCCATGTTGGAACGGTGGCGGCGACCGGTCATCTGATCGGCCACCACCGCCGAAAGCAGCGACTCCACGCCGGCCAGAAGTGCGATGGTCAGGCCGCTGGGCAGCACGGCGCGGGCCTTGTCCCACGACCAGAACGACAGGCTGGGCATCGGGAAGGTGACGTCGAGGTCGCCGAATCGCGAGCCGATAGTTTCGACCGGCACGCGCCACAGGGCCACGAGCACGGACGCGCCGATGGTCACGATCAGAAAGCCCGGGAGTTTCGGCGCGAACCGCCTGAGCAGCAGGATCGCCGCCAGACTGGCCGAGCCGAGCCCCAGGGCCGCAACGCTGAGCGTCTCGCGCGCCGCCCACAACGCCGACAGCTTGGGCAGGAATTCCGCCGGCAGATCGGCGACTGTCAGGCCGAACAGATCCTTGAGTTGGCTGGCGACGATCACGACGGCGATGCCGCTGGTGAAACCCGTCGTCACCGGATCGGGAATGTATTTGATCAAGGCCCCGACCCGCAGCAAGGCGGCGGCGATAAGGACGCCGCCGGCGATCAGGGTGGCCATCAGCAGGCCGTCATAACCATAGTTGGCGATGACGCCGTAGACGATGACGACAAAGGCGCCCGTGGGCCCGCCGATCTGGAAGCGGCTGCCGCCGAGCAGGGAGATGAGGAAGCCCGCCACCACGGCGGTGATCAGGCCGCGCTCGGGCGTCGCTCCTGATGCGATCGCCAGCGCCATGGCCAGAGGCAGGGCGACAATCGCCACCGTCAGGCCGGCGACGAGATCGGCCCGCAGGTCCCCCGGACCATAGCCCTCCCGGGCGAGAACGGTCACCGTCTTCGGGAGGAACAGCCGCCAGTCACCCTTCGTCATCGTCCGCGCCTAACGTTTCTCCAGCAGCCGCACGCCCCGGCCGATCCCCACGCTCGGCGCGCCTTCGACGATCATTTCGACCCCGGCCGCCGCCAGGGCGTTCATGACCTTCTCCAGGCTCTCGACCACCGCCCGCACAGAGCCTTCGCAAGCCTCCATCCGCTGGATGGTCGGCACGGACAGGCCTGAAATCCGGGCCAGGTCGCGTTGTTCGAGACCGAGCAGCGCCCGGGCGGCGCGAATCTGGGGACCGCTGATCATTCATCTATCTTGAATGATGCGCAGGATATCTGCAATGCAATTCTAAACGTCGCGATGGGGTCGGGTTCAGAGGAGGCCTCGCCCAAGGTTTTGTGCCTGCATGGCGTGCGCCGGGTCTCTTTCCGGGAGCCCTACGGCTGGTCAACCCGAAGACGAAGCGGCGCGCGCCGCCGGCCATGGGGGCCGCCAACGGGCGACGGCGTGCCGACCCCTTCATGACATCATGGCCGATGGATGTGCGCGCGGCCTTTGCCGGCGCGGGGGCCTAATGCGCCGTCGTTTCCAGCGGGATGCGGATGCGCACGCCCACGCCGGCTTCGGGCGCCGTCTCAAGGCTCATCGAGCCGCCCAGATGTTCGACCAGGCCGCGGACCAGCGACAGGCCTTCGCCTGGGACCAGGCTCTCGCAGCCCACGCCCGAATCGCGGACCACCAGGCTGACGCCGCCGACGGCGCGGGAGAAGGCCACGGCGATGGAGCCGCGACGGTCGCCCGGAAAGGCGTGGCGAACGGCGTTGGCGATCAGTTCGTGGGTGATGATGGCCAAGGGCAGGATGTGACTGTCGGGCAGCAGGGCCGACTGGCCACGGACGTCCAGCCGCACGGGCCGGTCCTCGCACGCCCGGGTCCAGAATTGGGCGGTGTCTTCCAGATAACCGCCGAAATCGACCTGGCCGTCGATGGCCATGCGACGGCTGATCAGCTCCATCGCGGCGGTGACGTCGCTGAGCCAGGTCAGGTGGCGAATGCACTCGGGATCGCCGACGCTGCGCAGGCGGATGCCCACCAACGTCTGGAGCAACTGGTACCCGCCGATCAGACGCGCGTGCAGCTGTGCGATGCGGTCGTCCGCGACCGTAGCCATCATTCCCCCGGCGGTAGAAAATCGAGACTTTTCATAGCGCAGCTTGAACCAAATTGCCAAGGCGGCGTTGAAGTGTCCGCTCGCAGACACAAATAGTGTTAATGCGTCGTCGTTGCGTCCGGGGGAGTGAGTCTGAGTGGTGCCGCCCGACCTGCGGGTCATGATCGTCGAGGACCAGGCCCTGCTGGCCATGGAGCTTGAGCTCGTCCTCGGCGACGCCGGTTGCGACGTGGTCGGCTGCGCTATGGACAAGGCCTCGGCTTTTGCTATCGCCGAGCGCGAAAAACCTGATCTGGCGCTGATCGACATTAACCTTCTCGACGGCATGACCGGGCCTCAGATCGCCCAGAAGATGGTGAGCGAGCACGGCGCCGCAGTTGTCTTCCTGACCGCCAATCCCGAGCAAATCCCCGATGGCTTCGCCGGCGCGCTTGGGGCCGTCTCAAAGCCGTTCGACGAGGCCACGATCCGGGCCGTGGTGGCCTTCGCCCGCCAATTCATCCTGCACCGGACCGGGGGCGAACCGCCGCGACGGTTCCGGCTGGCCCCTTGGCTGACCACGCCGCCGCCGGACATCGCGCCGCACTGAACCCCGAAATTTGCGCCGGGGCCGAGCGCGGCGCGACCGTTCCGTCAGTCGATCTTCAGCCGTGCGAACAGCATAGCTCCGTCGGGATCGCGGCCATACAACGGCTCAAGGGCCGTTGGGACCCGGTTGACGGCGTATTGGCCGCCCAGTCCCAGGCGGACATGCTCCGCCACCTGCCAGTCGCGCACCAGGCCGACCGAGGCCTTGGCCACCGAATAGAGGGGGCCGTGGCCGCCGCCGACGCCGGGAACGAGCTCGTCGGTCTCGATGCGCTCGGCCCGGGCAAAGACCGTCCAGCGGTCATCCGGGCTGACGGCGGTCTCAAGCAGCCAGCCGTCCTTGCCCTCGCCGTGATCGGCGGTCTTGCGGCCCCAGGCCAGAGTCGAGGACCACCAGCCGGCGTCGCCGAACCGGCGGGTGTGGATCGCGCTGGCTGACAGGCGTCGCTCATCCGTATCGGGCTCTAGCTGTTCGGGGGCCGTCACCTGGGCGACTGAGGCTTGCAGCGACCACTGGTCCGTCGGGTTCCAGCTGCCGCGTACAGACCAGCTGTCCAACCCGGGCCGCTCGATGTCATAGCGGTCCTGGTCCGGCTCGCGCCCGCGGAAGGCCGATGTCTCCAGCTTGAAGCGGTCATGGACCCAACCCAGCGTCGCCACCCCGAAGGTGATGTGGGTCGAGTCCAGCCAATGGTGGGTGATCGGCGCCTCAGGGCTGTCCATGGCGCTCATGCGGTGCATGAAGGCCGGCGGTCCAAAGGCAGGCTCGCCGGGCAGGCCGACGTAGAGGAAGACGCTGTCCGTGTCCGACAGCCGTCGAGCGTAGCTGGCCGATAACTCCATGAACAGGTCGTGCGGGTGCTGGCGGTCGACCAGGGTGTTCACCCCGTCGGCCGTCTCGCCCGCCGCCAGCAGCAGCGGATAGCCGGCCTTGCCCATGAAGGGGTCGGGGCTGAGCATGGCCCGCAGGTTGAGGGTAGAGCCATCAGAGAAATCGCGCCGCGCCGCGGTCATGACCATGCCGGCTAGGAAGGTCTTGGTGTCCCCCCGGGCGCCGTTCTGGCGGTCATAAACCAGGTCGAAGCTGGCGTGGGTCATGATCGTCCAGTCGCCGACAGCGGTGTGGATTCCCGCGTGGATCGAGTCGTCGGGCTGCCAGCTGGTGCCCGAGGCGTCGCGGGTCATCGGCCAAGGACCGAGGGGACTGGTCATCGGGTGGCCGGCGCCGGCCATGCCGGTCATGTCGTGCGCGGCGGCCGGGGCGGGCGGCGGGGTCTGCATGGGCATGGCCATGCCGCCCATGTCGTGGCCGACGGGAGGCGAGGCCGGGGGCGGGGTCTGGGTCGGCGCGGCCATGGGCATGGTCATGCCGCCCATGTCGTGGCCGGCAGGGGGCGAGGCCGGCGGCGGGGTCTGGGTGGGCGCGGGCATAGGCATGGTCATGCCGCCCATGTCATGGCCGCCGTGGGGCGAGGCGTGGGACGAGGCGTGGGACGAGACGGGGGGGCGGGCGTGGGGCCGGGCGTGGGGCGGGGTCTGGGTCGGCCTCGGCGCGGGGGGCGGAGGCGGCATCGGCATGGTCATGCCGGGATGGTGCGCATGGTCCTGCGCCGTCGCCGGGAGGGCGAAGGCGAGAAGGGATGCGCCGGCGAACAGCGCGGACAAGCGGATAGCCATGGAAGGCTCCTCGAAAAAGGGTCTGATCGGGCGCCGCCACGGGGCGGCGCGTTGCGTCGGGAACGGGCGATCAGACTCGGGGAGGGCCGGGCTCCGGCGAGGGAGACAGGCCGACGGGCAGCGCCGCCAGGCGAGGCGAGGGACGGGCGTCGGGATGGACCGCGGCCGGGCGAAGCGGCGGCTGCAGGCCGAGGGTGACGACGCAGGAGACGCAACAGGTCATGCCGGTCATGGCCTTGCCGGTCTCCCGGGCCGGCGCCGGCGAATGGGAGGCGGACCCGGGGCCCATGGCCATCTCGTGGCACGGCGATCCCGGCGCCGCGTCGGTCATCGCTGAGGCGGGCAAGGCACCGAGCACCAGCACCCCGAAGGCGCCGAGCAGCATCATAAGGAAGGTCAGGCCGCGCACCTGCTTTATGTAGGCGCGACCCGCCCCTCAGGCCAGCCCCCCGGCCAGATCCAGTCCCGGGGTCGTGGGCGGGGCGCCCGACGGGTCGAGGTCCAGCTGCATCAGGGTGACGTCCAGCCAGCGTTCGAATTTCCAGCCGACCTGCCGGTAGACGCCCGCCTGTTCGAACCCGAGCGACCTGTGCAAGCCAACCGATGCGTCCCGGCTCTCGCTGTCGCTGATCGCCCCGATGATGTGCCTCAGTCCCATCGCCCGGGCGCGGGCGACGAGTTCGACCAGCAACGCCCGCCCGACGCCATGGCCGCGCGCGGCTTCCTCGACGTAGATCGAGATCTCGACGCCATAGCGATAGGCGGGCCGGGGCCGGAACGGCGACAGATAGGCGTAACCTGCGAACCGCCCGTCGCTCTCGGCGACCAGCCACGGCAGGTCGTGCCGGGCCACCGCGGCGACGCGGGCTGCCATCTCGTCCGGTGAGGGCGCGGTGGTCTCGAATGTGGCGGCGCCGCCCTCGACTTCGCGACCATAGAGGGCGGTGATCGCGGGCAGGTCGGTCTCGAGCGCGTCACGCAGGATCAACACCGCGGTCAGGTCTCCCATCCCCGGTCGATCGCCCAGACCGCGAAGGCGTAGTCGTGGGCGACCTCCTTCAGATAGTCGAACCGGCCCGAGGCCCCGCCGTGCCCGGCCTCCATGTTGATCTTCAGCAGCACCGGCTTGCCCGACGTCGTGGCGGGCCGCAGCTTGGCGACCCATTTCTCCGGCTCCCAGTAGGTGACGCGCGGATCGGACAGGCCGCCGGTGGCGAGGATGGCCGGATAGGCCCGGGCCTCGACGTTGTCGTAGGGGCTGTAGCTGGCGATGTAGTCGTAGGCGGCGGGGTCCTCGATCGGGTTGCCCCATTCGGGCCACTCGGGCGGCGTCAGCGGCAGACTGATGTCGCTCATGGTGTTGACCACATCGACGAACGGCACCTGGCCGATGATCCCGGCCCACAGGTCCGGCCGCATGTTGGCCACCGCCCCCATCAGCAGTCCGCCGGCCGAGCCGCCCTGGGCGACGATGTGGCCGACGCGGCCGTGGCCCGTTGAGACCAGGTGTTCGGCGGCGGCGATGAAGTCGGTGAAGGTGTCCTTCTTGGTCATCCGCCGGGCGTCCAGGAACCAGCCCCAGCCCTTGTCCGAGCCACCCCGGATGTGGGCGATGGCATAGATCCAACCGCGGTCCACCAGCGACAGCCGCCCGGTCGAGAAGCTGGCCGGGATGGGGATGCCGTAGCTGCCGTAGCCGTAGAGCAGGAGGGGGGCGGACCCATCGACAGGGGTGGTCTTGCGTCGCAGCACCGTCACGGGGACCAGCTGGCCGTCGGCGGCGGGGGCGTTGAGCCGCTCGACCACATAGTCGGCCGGGTCATGGCCGGACGGGACCTCCTGCACCTTGCGCAGGGTGCGCTCGCGGGTCGCAAGATCGTAGTCATAGGTCGAGGTCGGGGTGGACGGCGAGTTGTAGGCGTAGCGCATCGTCGTGCCGGCGAACTCCGACGCCCCGCCCAGCGATAGCGCGTAAGCGGGCTCGTCCACCGCGATCTCGTGCTCCGCGCCGGCGCGGTCGCGGATGACGATGCGGGTGTTGGCGTCGGCCCGTTCCTGGCGGGCGATGAAGTCGCGGACCAGGGCCACGCCCTCGATATAGCGGCCCGGTGAATGCGGGATCAGGTCGGTCCAGTTCGCCTTGTCCGGCGCCTCTGTCGGGGCCTCGACCACCTTGAAGTCGATGGCGTCGGCGGCGTTGGTGCGGATCACCCAGCGGTCGCCCCAGTGATCGGCGTCATAGCGCCGCCCGACGAGACGCGGGTCCAGCACCGTCGGCTCGGCGGTGGGGTCTTCAGCCGGGACGTAACGCGCCTCCGAGGTTTCCTGGTTCTCGCTTGTGATAACCACGAACCGGTCGTCCGACGTCCGCCCTATGCCCAGGAACATGCCTTCGTCAGGCTCGTCATAGACCAGGGTCGCCGGGCCGCCGCGCGTCGGACGGCGGAAGACCTTGTCGGGCCGGCCGTTGTCGTCGCGATTGATCCAAAAGATCCACTGGCTGTCCGGCGAGAAGGTGAAGGCGCCGGTGGCTGAGGTGATCGGATCGGGCAGGATCGCTCCCGGCGCCAGATGACGGACGAAGATGTGGTGGACCTCGGATCCCTGTGCGTCCTCGGCGAAGGCGAACCAGGCATGGTCGGGGCTGTGTTCGACGTGACTGACCTCGGAATAGGCCTTGCTCTCGGCCAGTTCGTTGCCGTCCAGAAGCAACTCGCCGTCGCCAGCGCCGCCGCGCGGCCGTCGCCGCCACAGCGGGTGCTGGTCGCCGGTCCGGAAGGCGCTGAAATATTCCCACGGGCCGTCAGGGGAGGGCACCGAGCTGTCGTCTTCCTTGATGCGCCCCTTCATCTCTCCGAACATCGCCGCCTGCAGGGGCAGGGTTCCGGCCATCATGGCCTCACGATAGGCGTTCTCGGCCTCGAGATGCTCGCGCACCTCGGCCTTGATCAGGGTCGGGTCGCGTAGCACCGCCTGCCAGTTGTCATCCTTCATCCACTGATAGTCGTCGATCCGGACGCGCCCCAGCTGCTCGATGCGGACGGGGATCTTCTTCGCGACAGGGGGAACAGGACGGGTCATCAGGGCTCCGGAGGGACGGGCGGACGCGGGGAGGGCCGAGACCGCCGCGGCGGCGGCGGCGGCGGCCAGCAGATCGCGGCGATTCATGCACTCCCCCAGATAGCGAGCCGGGAGCTTGTTCGCGACCGTGCGCCGCCGTCAAATGACCGCAAGCCGCCCGGATGCTTCGCCCATGACCGTTCCGCAGACCCCGCCCACGCCGCCGCCCGCCGCCGTCGCCGCACCCGAGTGGGACCTGACGCTCGGCCTGATCAACGCCACGGTGCAACTGGACCAGCCCGACGACCACGGCACGCGCACCGTGGGCACCGGCTTCCTGATCTCGGCCCCGCGCCCCGACGGCAGCCCGCGCACCGTGCTGGTCACCGCCGCCCACGTGTTCAAGGTGATGCCCAGGGCCGAGGCCCGGGTCGGCTGGCGCGTGCCCGAAGCCGACGGCGGCTGGAAGTTCGCGCCCCAGCCCCTGACCATCCGCGATGCGGCCGGGGATGCGCTGTGGACCCAGCATCCCGACCGCGACATCGCCGTAATGGAGATCAACGCGCCCGAGGCCTTCGCCCGCGCCGCCATCCCCCTGGCCTGGCTGGCCGACGCCGAGACCTTCCGCACCTGGCAGGTGGGCCCCGGCGATGAGCTGCTGGCGCTCGGTTATCCGCACGGCCTGTCGTCGAACACGGCGGGCTTCCCGATCCTGCGTCTCGGCCGGGTCGCCTCCTGGCCGCTGTCGCCGATCACGGCCTTCCCGACCTTCCTGCTGGACTTCGCGGTCGCCCCCGGCAACTCGGGCGGCCCGGTGTTCTGGACGCCCTCGGCGCGGCGCAGACCGGACGCGCCGGTCCCCGACCACCCGTTCATCGCCGGGGTGCTGGTGCAGGAAGCCCAGGGCGGCGGCGAGGGGCTGGACCTCGGGGTCGTGGCCCATGCCGAATACGTCCGCGAGGCCATCGCCCTGCTTGACGCCCCGGTCGCGCCCTAGCCGGCCAGCACGTCTGCGGTCATCCGCTGCAGCAGGTCGCCGCCCTGGCGCAGCGCGGCCATGCGTCCACCCGCCTGGGCCAGAACATTGGCGGCGTAGACTTCGTACAGGGCGATCTTGCCTGACAACCAGCCGGCGTCCTCCCCGCCCGCCTTCATGCGCGCCCTCGCCGCCAGGGCGCCGCGCGCCAGCATCCAGCCGCCGACCGTATCGCCTAACAGCTTCAGATAGGCGTCGGCGCCCGCCAGGACGTCGGCCGCCCCTGCGGGGTCGGCCTTGCGCGCGAGCAGCCAGTCGGTGGCCGCCTCGACCGCGTCCACGGCGTCGGACAGGACCGCGAGCGCCGGACCGGCGGAGAGGCCGCCCAGATCGGGCAGGGTCGCCTTCATGTCCGCGATCAGGGCCTTGGCCGATTGGCCGCCGTCCTGCGACAGCTTGCGGCCGACCAGATCCATGGCCTGGATGCCGTTGGTGCCCTCGTAGATCGGAGCGATGCGGGCGTCGCGATAGTATTGGGCTGCGCCGGTCTCCTCGATGAAGCCCATGCCGCCGTGGATCTGGACGCCCATGGAGGCGACATCGACGCCGACGTCGGTCGACCAGGCCTTGGCGATCGGGGTGAACAGGTCCTCGCGGCCCTTCCAGAAGCGGCGGTCTTCTTCGGTGGCGGCGTGTTTCGCCAGATCGGCGGCGACGCCGGTGGACAGGCAGATGGCGCGGGCGGCGGCGATCTTCGCCTTCATCACCGACAGGGTGCGACGCACATCCGGGTGGTCGAGGATCGGGGCGTTGGCCTCACCCGTCCAGACGCTGCGGCCCTGACGCCGCTCGGCGGCGTAGGCGAAGGCGTGCTGATAGGCCCGCTCGGCGATGCCGACGCCCTCGACCCCGACGGCGAGCCGCGCGGCGTTCATCATGACGAACATGTGCGACAGGCCCTGGTTCGGCTGTCCCACCAGTTCCGCCGTCGCGCCTTCGTAGGCCATGACGCAGGTCGGCGAGGCGTGGATGCCCAGTTTGTGCTCGACCCCGACCGGTCGGAAGGCGTTGCGCCCGCCGAGCGTCCCGTCCGGCTTGACCAGGAATTTGGAGGTGAGGAACAGGCTGATGCCCTTGGGTCCCGGCGGCGCGTCGGGCAGGCGGGCCAGCACCATGTGGACGATGTTGTCCGTGGCGTCATGGTCGCCCCAGGTGATGAAGATCTTCTGGCCGGTCAGGGCGTAGGTCCCGTCTCCGTTGGGGACCGCCGTCGCCGTCAGGGCGCCGAGGTCCGACCCCGCCTGCGGCTCGGTCAGCACCATCGCCCCGGTCCACTCTCCCGACACCAGCCGGGTCAGATAGACCGCCTTCTGGCTCTCGGTCCCGTGCATCTCCAGCGCCTCGATGGCCGCGAGTGACAGCATGGGGCACAGGCCGAAAGCCATGTTGGCCGCGTGGACCGTCTCATAGGCCGCCAGCTCGAGCGCCTTGGGCAGTTGCTGACCGCCGGAATGCGCCTGGGCCGACAGGCCGGTCCAGCCGCCCTCGGCGAACTGGCGGTAGGCGGCGGCGAATCCCGGGGCGGCGGTCACCGCGCCGTTGGCATAGGTCGAACCCTTCTGGTCGCCGATCCGGTTCAGCGGGGCCAGGACGCCCTCGGAAAACTGGCCAGCCGCCTCGAGAACCGCACCCATCAGGTCGGAGTCATAGTCGGGAAAGGCGCCGGTGGCGGCGACCCGGTCGATCCCGGCCATCGCCTCCAGGGTGAAGGCGAGGTCACGGAGGGGAGCGCGATAGGTCATCGGGCGGGCGATCCTGAACTTGTAGGGCGGTCATGCGCTTCATGGCCGCATGCCGCGACGGCACGCAAGCGTCGCTTGGCTATGCGCCCGCGGTGCGCCACTCTGTCGATGAATTGATCCGGGGAGTTCCTGTGGCCGAGCCGCGCAATCGCTATTCCACCGTCTCGCTGATCCTGCACTGGCTGATCGCGGCCCTGGTCCTGACCCAGGTGCTGTTGATCACCGCCCGGGAATCCAGTCACGGCCCGGTGGCCCGTCAACTGCTGGACCTGCACAAATCGGTCGGCATGGGGGTTCTGATCCTGACCGTGCTGCGCATCCTGTGGCGGATGATGAACCCCGCGATCCCCTTGCCCGCCGCCATGCCCCGCTGGGAGACGCTGCTGGCGCGGACGACGCAGGTGCTTTTCTATGTCGCCCTGCTGGCCTTGCCCCTGACGGGCTGGGCGGCCATGTCGGCCATGGGCCGGGACGTCTCCTGGTTCGGCCTGTTCAACTGGCCCCTGCTGCCCGTCGAGGGCGGGCGCGCCGTCGGCCGGACCCTGCTCGACGTTCACGGTTGGGTGGTGAAGGGCGTCTATGTCCTGCTGGCCCTGCACGTGATCGGCGCGCTGAAGCACCAGTTCATCGACCGCGACAACGTCCTGCACCGGATGATCCCCCTGATCCCGCGCCGGCCATGATCCGTCGCGCCCTCCTGGCCGTCGCCGCGGTCGCGCTCATGGGTCTGACGGCGGCCCCTCCCGAGCCGTGGACGTTCGTGCGCGACGGCTCGACCATCGACCTGTCGGTGAGGGCCTTCGGCGGAACCCACACCGGCCGCTTCGAGGATTGGCGGGGCGACCTGGCGCTGGATCCTTCGGCCCCGGGCGAGACCCGGGCCGGCCTGGTGGTCGCTGCGGGCTCGCTGAAGATGCACCCGTCCATCGCCACCGGCCGCGCCATCGGACGGGATTTCCTGGACGCTGCACGCTACCCGACCATCCGCTTCCAACTGCAGGCGCTGG
>JBBRFV010000030.1:0-12452 GCA_038241335.1 Caulobacterales bacterium
CAGATCAAACGCTGCTCGGCCCCCTGCACCGGCCTGATCTCGCTCGCGGACTACGGCGTCCTGGTCGGCGAGGCCTCGGCCTTTCTGACCGGCAAGTCGCGCGCCGTCATCGCCCGGCTGTCGACAGAGATGAGCGCCGCCGCCGAGGCCATGGACTACGAACAGGCTGCCCGCGTCCGCGACCGCATCCGCGCCCTGTCGGCCATCGCCATGGAGAACTCTGTCAGCGCCGACAGCGTGGCCGAGGCCGACGTCTTCGCCCTGTTCAGCGAGGGCGGACAGGCCTGCGTCCAGGTGTTCTTCTACCGCGCCGGCCAGAACTGGGGCGGCCGCGCCTATTTCCCGCGCGTCGACCGCACCGACACCGACCCCGAGATCCTCGCCGCCTTCCTCGGCCAGTTCTACGAGGACAAGCCGGTGCCCCGTCTGGTGCTGTCCAACGTTCGCCCGCACGAGCTGGAACTGCTGGAGGAGGCCTTGTCGATGAAGGCCGAGCGCAAGGTGGAGATCGCCCTGCCCCGGCGCGGCGAGAAGGCGGCCCTGGTCGACCACGCCCTGACCAACGCCCGCGAGGCTCTGGGCCGCAAGATGGCCGAGGGCTCGGCCCAGGGCAAAATCCTCGCCGAGGTCTGCGAGGCCTTCGGTCTGGAGGCAACGCCCGAGCGAATCGAAATCTACGACAATGCCCACATCTCCGGGACCAACGCCGTCGGCGGCATGGTCGTGGCGGGCCCCGAGGGCCTGCAGAGATCGCAGTACCGCAAGTTCAACATCCGCGGCGAGGACCTGACCCCCGGCGACGACTACGGCATGATGCGCGAGGTCATGCGCCGCCGTTTCAGTCGGTTGGTCAAGGACGAGGACGAGGGCGAGGAGGTGGTCCGCCCCGACCTGCTGCTGATCGACGGCGGCGCCGGCCAGCTGGCCGAGGTGCTCGCCGTTCTGGCCGATCTCGGCCTCGACGACATCCTCGCCGTCGGCGTCGCCAAGGGCCCCGACCGCGACGCCGGCAAGGAGCATTTCTTCATGCCCGGCAAGCCGCCCTTCATGCTGCCGCTGAAGTCGCCGGCCCTCTACTACATCCAGCGCCTGCGCGACGAAGCCCACCGTTTCGCCAACGGCGCCCACGCCAAGCGCCGCTCGATGGACATCAAGAAAAACCCGCTCGACGAGATCGAGGGCGTCGGTCCCGGCCGCAAGAAGGCCCTGCTGCACGCCTTCGGCTCCGCCAAGGGCGTCGGCCGCGCCTCAGTGTCGGACCTGGTCAAGGTGGACGGCGTCAGCCAGTCGCTTGCCGAACGGATCCACGCCTTCTTCCATTCCTCCGCCTGACGAGCGACCGGCAGGCGCGCGCGCCGGGAAGCGCCGGCCTGCGGACAGGCCTCTTGTCCCGCGGCGCAGCCCCCCCTTCCCCCCGCGGCGGGGGAATGGGTATATCGGCTCCATGCCCGACGAATCCGCTGACGCCCTGCTCTCCGGCTACGCCCGGTTCCGCGAAGATCACTGGGCCGGAGCCAAGGCCCAGTACGAGCGCCTGGCAGAACACGGCCAGCGTCCCCACACCCTGATCGTCGCCTGTTCCGACAGCCGCACCGACCCGGCCCTGGTGTTCGACGCCGCGCCGGGCCAGCTGTTCGTGGTCCGCAACATCGCCAACCTAGTCCCGCCTTACGAGCCCGACAGCCATCTGCACGGCGTCTCGGCGGCGCTGGAGTTCGGGGTCAAGGTGCTGAACGTCAAACGCATCGTGATCATGGGCCACGCCTCCTGCGGCGGCGTGAACGCGATGCTGCACGGCGCCCCCGCCGACTGTCAGGACTTCGTCGCCCCCTGGGTCGGCCAGGGCGCCCCTGCTGTGCGCCGCCTCGCCGAAACGGTCGAACCGGATCAAGTCGAGGGCGCGGCCGAGGAGGCCGTGGTGCGGCTGTCGATCGACAACCTGCGCACCTTCCCGTGGATCGCCGAGCGCGAAGCGCGGGGGGAACTGACCCTGACCGGCCTGCATTTCGGCATCGCGGACGGCATTCTGAGGGCCCTCACCGGTCCGGGGCGGTTCGAACCGCTGGGGTGAGTTGCAAAAAGTAGTGAAATCCACTACTTTTTTCGTATGGAGCGCCTGATTTCAGCGACCGACGCGAACCGCGAGTTCTCGCGCGTGCTCAATGAGGTAGCCAAGGGCGAGGTCTATGTCGTGACCGCACGTGGCAAGCCACTGGTTCGCATGGAACGGGTCAAACCCCAGACGGCGGATCAGGACGAGCGGAAGCGAAGGGTCCACACCCTTGTCGATGAGTTGGGAACGCTGCCCTTGCGGGCCCCCGGACCTGTCACTCGCGACGATGGCTACGAGTGAAGGTCGCGATCGACACCAACGTCTTCGGCTACGCCGCCGGCATCGGATCTGAAGAGCACAAGCGCGCGATAGCTGCACGCCTGTTGAAGACGATCAGTCCGGCCGACATGGTGATGCCGACCCAGGTCGCCTGCGAGTTCTACAATCTCCTGACCAGGAAGGGAGCGACTCCCCCGAAACTGGCGCGCAAGATCGTCCAGGATTGGGGCGACGCCATCGGGCTGACCGCCCATCTCCCCGACACGATGCAGACTGCCCTCGAAGGCGCCGCATTTCACAGCCTTCAGATTTGGGACGCTCTTATCCTGACCATTGCATCGGAAGCCGGCTGCCTCCTCCTGCTTTCCGAAGACATGCAGGACGGCTTCGTCTATCGCGGGGTTACCGTCGCCAATCCGTTCGCGGAACGATTGCACCCCTTGCTGGCTTCCCTGCTCGACACCCTCACTGGAGCGCCCGAGTGACCCCCAATCCGCATGCCAATCCCATCCCCAACATCCTGACCGGAATCCGCACGGTCGCCGGGGTGGTGATGTTCCTGATGCTGGCCGGGGCCGCGCCGCAGGGCCTGCCCATTCCTCTGGATCCCGACGACCAGCAGAAGCTGGCCTTCTGGGCCTTCATCATCTTCGTGGTCGCCGCCTCGACCGACTGGGTCGACGGCTTCCTCGCGCGGCGCTGGCACGCCACGACGCGGTGGGGGGCCATCCTTGATCCGATCGCCGACAAGATCCTGGTCACCGGCGCCATCCTCGGCGTGCTGGCCTCGGGTTCCCTGCCCGAGATCGCGGTTCCCTGCGGCCTGATCCTGTTCCGCGAGTTCGCCGTCTCCGCCCTGCGCGAGACCATCGCCGGCAAGGTCAAGCTGCCGGTCACCCTGCTGGCCAAGTGGAAGACTACCCTGCAGATGGTGGCTCTCGGCGCGCTGCAGATGACCCTGCTGTGGGACGCCTTCGGCTGGAACCTGGACTACCAGTGGAAATTCCAGATCTTCGCCGACGTCCTGATCTGGGCCGCGGCCATCGTCACCGTCTGGACCGGCTGGCAGTATTTCGCCAAGGCGCGGGACAAGATGAGCCACATCTGAGGGAGGGATTAGGGATTAGGGGCGAGGCTCGCAAACGCCATCCTGCGAGCCGGTGCACTCTTCCAATCCCTAATCCCTGATCCCTCGCGTCAGCGCGCCATCTCATCGACCAGCCGGCCCATGCCGTACACATCCCGCAGCGCCGTGGTCACCGCCCCCGTGGTCACGATCACCGAGCGGTTGACGTTGCGGTCGTAGCCGTAGGCGTTGCGCTGGGTCAGGACGGTGGAGTCGAAATTGGCCCCCAGAATCTCGCCCGCCTCGTTGACCACCGGCGACCCCGACGAACCGCCGATGGTGTCGGACGACACCGTCATGTCCAGCACCGTGTCGGCGGCGATGCGGTCCCGCGCTGCCAGCAGTTTCGGCGCCACCACGAAGGGCTCGGCCCCGGTCGCCCGATCCCACAGGCCGGCGAAGGTGGTGAAGGGTCCCCAGCGCTGGCCCGGAACGTCCGAGCCCTCGATCTTGCCGTAGGTCAGCCGCAGGGTGCCTGTCGCGTCCGGATAGACCGCGTCGCCGTAGGTCTGGAAGCGCAGGGTCGCCAGCCGCTCGGACGCCTGGTCGGTCGGGGCCTGGACCCGGGTCTCCCAGTCCGACCGCACTGCGCGCGTCTCGTCCTGGATCGACAGCAGGTATTTGATCATCGGATCGTCCGAGGCCTCGATAGCCGCCAGTCCGCCCTCCCACAGGGCATGGCGCACGGCCGGGTCGGCCAGCTTGGTGCCCTCGACCAGACGGGCCGACAGCCCCTCGGGCGACTCCTGGCCCAGCAGGCCGCGGACCGCCGGATTGTCGACCGTCAGCCATTCGCGCGTCTTGGACAGCCACCACTCCATCCGCACCTGCTCAAGCTGCGGATAGACCGGCCTTTCGGCGAACAGGCCGGACTGAACGGCGGCCAGCCGGCTGTCGGCGTATTCGGGCAGGCGCTCGGCCGACGGCTTCGCCCGTTCCTGCGCCCCGCGCACCAGCGTTCGCGCCCAAAGGAACAGCTGCGACCCGCCGGCCACCGGCGTTGTGCCGATCCCGGTGCCGCCTTCCAGCAGCGCCATGGGCGCATACAGCTCGCGCAGGGCCGGTTGGACCGCGGTCAGGTCCGCGAACGGATTGTCCATGTTCGACGCGCGTTGCAGCCGCTGGCGGAAGTCCGCTTCCTGCTCGGCCTTCATGGCCATGAAGGCCGGGTCGGTCAGCGCCCGCATCCGGCCCAGGCCGCGCTTGTAGGTGTTCTCCAGGCCGACGATCGGGTCCATGGCCTCGAAAGCCTGGCGCTCGCCCTCCTCGGAATAGCGGATCAGCCGGCCACGCAGTTCGGACGCGATCAGCTGGTCCATCGGCAGGACCACGTCCCGCACCGTCATCAGCTGGTCCTGGGTCAGCAGCCGCTGCGTCGCCCCCGGGCTGCCGGTGACGAACACCGGCGTGCCCTCGACCGGGCGGTCGGCGTTCCACTTGAAGTGAACCGGCGTCACCGCCGGCCGGCCGTTTTCGTACAGACGGATGAAAGCCGCATCGACGGCGAAGCGCGGGAAGCTGAAATTGTCCAGGTCGCCGCCGAAGGTCGCCGTCCGGTCCTCGGGCGCATAGGCCAGCCGCACGTCGGTGTATTTCTTGTAGGTGTAGAGCTTGAACTGGCCGCCCCGGTACAGGGTCACGACCTGACAGCGCTTGCCGGCGTCGCCGCCGCAGGCCTCGGTCTCGATCCGCCCGGCCTCGGCGCCGCGCGCCTGGGTGAAGGCCGCGCCGGTCAGCCCTTCGCCGGCCTTGTGCATCCGCTCGGTGACGTCCGAGATGTCGGTCAGGATCTCGGCCGTGTCGCCCGGGCACCGCACCTCGTCCTCGCGCGAGCGGGGGGTGAAGCCGGTCTCGGCGTAGTTGACGGCCTGGGTCGACAGGTTGGCGACACAGCTGGCCACGCAGTGGTTGTTGGTCATCACCAGGCCTTCGCCCGAGACCACGCCCGCCGAACAGCCGCCGTACTTGACCGACGACAGCCGCACCCTGTCCAGCCACGCCTGGTCGATGTGGGTGCCCAGCGCCCGGTTGGCGCGCGCGATGGGGAAGTTGTCGAACGTCCACATGCCTTCGTCGGCCTTCGCGGCCGAACCGGCGGCGAGCGTGAGGGCGGCGGCGGCGGCGATGATCTGGAAATTGCGCATGGGAGCTCCGGTCAGCCCTTGGTCGGAAGGAAGGGCGAGAAGGTGATGACGGTGAAGGTGTCGCGGATGTGCGGCCGGGTCTGGACCGACCGGGTCACGAACGTGCCGATGTCCATCTCAGCAGGCAGCTGGAATTTGGCCAGCAGGTCGTACTGGCCCGATGTCGAATAGACCTCGGACACGTACTCGACATTGTCCACCATATCGGCGGCCACATCGTTGGCGTGGCCCAGCTCGCATTTGATGAAGACGAAGATGGCGGTCATCATGGCGGCTGTTCTCCCGGCGTTTCGGGAAAGGTCTAGCGGATGGCGGCGTGACGGGCGAGATCGATTACGAGACCGAGTACAACAACCGCGCCCGCTGCCCCGGCCACCCGGCGGTCATGCAGCGCTGGCGCGAGAGCGCCGGGGCCGCCCGCGCCGCCCATCCGCCGCTCGAGATCGCCTACGGTCCCGGCGAGCGCGAGGTCATGGACCTGTTCGAAGCCAAAGCCGATTCCGGCCCGGACGCGCCCGTCGCCGTCTTCCTGCACGGCGGCTACTGGCAGGCGCTGGACAAGGACTGGTTTTCGGGGATCGCCCCCGCCTTCCTCGCCCACGGGGTCAGCCTCGCCGTGCCCTCCTACGACCTGTGCCCGACCGTGCGGCTGGGCCGGATCCTGGGACAGGTGCGCGGCGCGGTAGAGGCGATCCGCGCCCGCACCGGCGTCCGCCCCGTCGTCTTCGGCCATTCGGCCGGCGGCCACATGGCGGCGGCCATGCTCAGCGAGGGCCGCGCCTCGGCCGCCGTGGCCATCAGCGGCGTCTTCGACCTCCAGCCCCTGATCCCGACCTCGCTCAACGTCGCCCTGCGCCTCGACGAACTCGAGGCCACGGCCCTGTCGCCGATCCACTGGCCCGTGCCCAACGGCTCCACCCCCGGCGGCACGGTGCTGGACTGCGTCGTCGGCGGCGACGAGAGCCCGGAGTTCCTGCGCCAGTCGCGGATGATGGCCGACCTCTGGGGCGCGCGGGGCGTGACCACCCGCTACGAAGCCCTCCCCGGCCTCGACCATTTCACCGTGCTGGACCCGCTGTTTGACGCGGACAGCGCGCTGGTGAAACGGATCGTGGAACTGGCGATGCGCGCTGACTAACGGGCGCCCCGCTAGTGGGGCGTCGTCGCGACCACGGTCTTCTCGGTCAGGACCAGCGTCGCCGCGCCGGTGCCGCCGTTGAAGGTGCCGACCCAGATGTCGTAAATTCCGGGCGAGGGTTTGTCGAAATTGACCTCGGCGTTGCTGCCGTTGGTGTCGTCGTTGCAACGCCAGACGCCGTCGGGGTCGTTGATCACCAGGGTGGTGTCGATCTCGGACTCGGTGCGGACGATCAGCGGCTGGCGCCCGGCGGTGTAGGTGATCTGGTAGTCAGGGGCCCGGGCGATGGAGCCCGAGCAGGTCGCGCCCACATTGACCGCTGGAATATTGCCCCCGGCCCTCAGTGATATGCGCCGCGGGTCTGGCGTGAAGCCGCTGTGCAGCGCGACCTCGCCATAGGTCGCGGTCAGGCCGGCGTCTGGCGCCAGCGCCGGCGCGGGAGCCGGGCCGGGCGCGGGAGTCGGAGCGGGCGTCGCCGAGGCGCCGGTCAGCTCGGTGATCTGCAGGGTGGCCGCCACCGTCGCGGTCCCGTAGGTGCCGACCCAGACGTCATAGACTCCGGACGCCGGCGTGGGGAATCGCACCTCGGCGTTGCTGTTGCCGTAGCTGTCGTCGTCGCAATACCAGCGCCGGTCCGGCCCGTTGATCACCAGGGTGGTGTCGCTGCCCGACACGGTGTGGAACGTCAGCGGATAGCTGCCCGCCGTATAGGTCAGTTCGAAGTCCGGGGCGTGGGCGATGTAACCCGTGCATCCGGTCGCGGTCGTCGACGCCTGGATCGTTCCGCCGGCGGTCACCGAGACCGCATGAGGATCGGGAAAGAAGGGGCTCGCCAGCGTGACCGACCCGTAGGTCGCTGGCGCCGACGCGTCCTGGGCGGCCGCGACCCCGCCCGTCAGCGACAGGATCGCGAGGGACAGGAGGCAGGTCTTGATGCGCATGACAGCTCTCGTAACGTCGTTCGATCATCGCACGATCTGCCGCAGCGACGCCAAGGTCAAGCTTGGTCGATTCAGGAGGCCCGGGTCACACGGTTTGATCCCCTCTCCCTTGACGCGTCGGCCCTCACGGTCGAGTCAGGACGCAACACGGAGCCCGCCATGCGCCACGACCGTCTCGCCGTCCTGACCGCCCTGGAATCCCAGGGCGTGGCCCCGGTCTTCTATCATCCGGACCCCGAGGTCTGCCTCAACGTCATCCGCGCCTGCGCCCGCGGCGGGGCCAGGGCGATCGAGTTCACCAACCGCGGCGACTTCGCCTGCGACCTGTTCGGCGACCTCGCCCGCGAGCTGCAGAAGACCGACCCGGACGTCATCCTCGGCATCGGCTCCGTGATCGACGCCGGCACAGCCAGCCTCTACCTGAACCGGGGCGCCCGCTTCGTGGTCAGCCCCTGCCTCGTCCCCGAGGTGGCCCGCATCTGCAACCGGCGCATGACGGCGTATTTCCCCGGCTGCGGCTCGGTCACCGAGATCGGCCAGGCTCATGAACTGGGCTGCGACATCGTCAAGCTGTTCCCCGGCGCCAGCGTCGGCGGCCCCGACTTCGTCAAGGCCGTGCTCGGCCCCATGCCGTGGACGAAGATCATGCCCACCGGCGGCGTCGACCCGGACGAGGCCAGTATCGCCCAATGGTTCGGCGCCGGCATCGTCGCCGCCGGCATGGGCTCGAAACTGGTCACCGAAGCGGCGGTCAAGGCCGGCGACTGGGCGGGCGTCGAGGCGACCGTGCGCAAGACGGTGGCCGCGATCGCGGCCTTCCGGGCGAAGTAATCCTCCCCCATTGGGGGAGGGGGACCGCGAAGCGGTGGAGGGGGCCGAACCCGGACGCCGGTGGATGGGGCAGTCCCCTCCACCGCGCTTCGCGCGGCCCCCCTCCCCCTCTCGCTACGCTCCGGGGGAGGAAAGCCCCAGCGTCGGACTGTTCAGGTCCACCTCGGCCGCCGGGATCACCATCACGTCCGGATGCGCGGCCCGCAGGGCGTCGATGAACATCGAGGCCTGGCCGACCACCACCACCCAGGCCTGATCCGAGCCCACGGCCTGCGCCGCCGCCTGCACCGTGGCCGGCGTATTGGCGTTGATCTGGTCGGCGTAGCGGCTGATCTCGGTCAGCGGCAGGCCATAGGTCACGGCGTCGGAGAGGAAGCCGCCCAGACCCGCGGTGGTCTCGACCTGACGCGAGAAGTTTCCGGTGATGAAGGTCTCGCGGTCCTGCACCGCCTGTTCGGTCACCGCCTCGGTCTTGAGCCGGTCGAACTCGGCCAGCACCAGGCTCACGACCTCGGCCGCGCTCTCGTTCTTGGTCTGGGTGGTGGCCAGCAGCAGGCCGTTCTCGACCCGCGAGCCGAGCGACGAGTTGGCCCCATAGCTGAGACCGCGCTTGGCCCGCACCTCCTGGAACAGGTGGCCGTTCTGGCCGCCGCCGATAACGCTGTTGACCAGAGCCATCGCATACCACGCCGGGTCGTTGCGGGCCGGTCCGCGCACAGCCGCCGCCACCGCCGCCTGGCCCGAGCCGGGCAGGTCGACCACGACGATGCGCGGCGTGGGCGCGACGCCGGCGCGCGGTCCGACCGTGGGCGCGGCCCCCGAAGGCCGGGCCCAGCCGCCGAAGTTGCGCTCGGCATAGGCGAAGGCCTCGTCCGGGGTCATGCCGCCGGTGATGATCAGGGCGGCGTTGTCGGGCCGCCACCAGCGGTCGTGATAGGCGACGATCTGGTCGCGGGTCAGACCCTGCAGCGACTCCGGCGTGCCCGAGGCCGGCGCGCCATAAGGTGAGCCGCCATAGGCCAGCCGCGCCAGCACGGCGTTGGCCAGCGGGCCCGGCTGACGCAAATTGACCCTCACGCCGTTGATCGCCTGGGTGCGACTGCGCACCACCTCGGCCTCGGCGTAGGTCGGCCGCTGCACGATGTCGGCGATCACCGCCCCCGCCGCGTCGGCGGAGGCCGTCGGCGCCGACAGGAACAGGGTGGTCGCATCGGCGTTCGCCCCGCCGCCGACATTGGCGCCCAGAGCCTCCAGCGTCGCGGCGATCTCGGGCGCCGATCGGCTGCCGGCGCCCTGGCTGGCCAGGTTGGCGGTCATCGCCGCCAGGCCGGGCCGGTCCGCCGGGTCGCTGGCCGCGCCGCCTCGAATGACCATTTGCAGGTTCATCACCGGCAGGTTGGTGGACTTGGCCACGATCACCCGCAGGCCGTTCGACAGGGTCCGTTCGGCCACCTGCGGCGCCGCCATCGGCCGTGCAACGGCCGGGGCCGGCGGGGCCTGCCTCTGGCCCTCGGGCAGCAGTTCGTTGGGCGGCAGGATCGCCGGCGGCACGGTCAGGAAGGTCGGCATCGGCGCCGGATTCTTCCACGCGTCGGGGTTCTCGCCGGCAGGCCGCTGGCTTTCGTCGAGATAGCGGATCGAGACCCGCGCGTTCTCATCCAGATATTTGCGCGCCACGCGCTGCACGTCGGCGGCGGTCACCCGCTGAACGGCAGCCAGCCGCTCGTCCGGCGCGTTGGGGTTATGCTCCTCGATCACCGCCTGCCCCAGCAGGAAGGCCCGACCCGACGCGGTCTCGCGCCGCTGCAGTTCGCCCGACACGATCTCGGTCTTGGCCTCGGCCAGTTCGGCCGCCGTCACCGGCTGGTCCCGGATGCGCGCCAGCTCGGTGTTCAGGGCCGCCTCGACGTCTCCGATCGCCTTGCCCTGGGCTACGGTGGCCTGCAGGGTGACGGCCCCGTCCTCCTCCATGGAGTCGACGCCCAGCCGCGCATTGGTGGCCAGCTGGGTGCGATAGACCAGCGCCGGGTACAGCCGCGAACTGTCGCCGCGCGACATGATCCCCGACAGCACGTCCAGCGCCGGGCCGTCGGGATCGGATGACTTCACGCCCGGGAAGATGGCGGCCACCGCCGGCAGGGGCACGTTGGGCGCATAGGCGGTCACCTGGCGCGGCGTGGTCCGCGGGGCGCTGACCGGACGATCGAAATGCGGCGTCGGCCGCGCGGGGTTCTCGATACCCGCGAAATACTGGTCGACCCAGCGGTCCAGCTGGGCCGGATCGAAATTGCCCGACACGATCAGGGTCGCGTTCGACGGCCGGTAATAGGCTTCGTGGAAGGCGCGCGCGTCGTCCAGCACCGCCGTGTCCAACTGTTCGATCGAGCCGATCACGGCGCGGCGATAGATGGAGTTGTCGAACTCGTTGTCACCGATCACGAAGGCGCCCAGCCGACCGTACGGCGGCGCATAGACCCGCTGGCGCAGCTCTTCCTTGACGATCGAGCGCTCGGCCTGGAACACCGCTTCGTCGACCACCGGCCGGGCCATGCGCTCCGCGTGGGTCCACAGCATGGTCTCCAGATACTGCGGCGGCACCGTCTCGTAATAGTTGGTGGTGTCCTGGCCCGTCGAGGCGTTGCGCGTGCCGCCGGCGTTCTCGACGATGGTCGAGATCTCGCCATAGGGCAGGTTGACCGTCTTGCGGCTCAGGATGTGCTCGAACAGGTGGGCGAAGCCGGATCGGCCCTCCGGATCGTCCTTGCCGCCGACGTCGTACCAGAGCTGCACCGTCACCGTGCCGGCCGTCGCGTCGGGCATGGCGTAGACGTTCAGCCCGTTGGCCAGCTGGCGATGGGCGAACTCCAGCGGCGGCACGGTGATCGCGGCCGCGCTCGGGTCTTGGGCCGGGGTCTGGGCCTGCGCCAGGGCGGGCGTCGTCAAGGCGAGCAGCGAGGCTCCGAGCAAGGCGGCGGTGCGGGTCATGGCGGTGTCCCCCTGGACAGTGATCTGGAACGGCGTCGGGACCCTATCAGTCGGCGCCCGGCGCCAAAGTTACGTCGCCGTAATGAACGTCGGCCGCCCCACAGACCCGTCGCGGATCGGGAAATTCCCGCGCGAACGACCCGGATCAGGCTTCGAGGATCGCCTCGACCTCGGCCCGGGTCGGCAGCGACGGCTGGGCCCCCGGCCGCGTCGCCGCGATCGCTCCGGCGGCGCAGGCGAAGGTCAGCGCCGCCTGCGGCTCCATCCCCTCCAGCAGGGCCACGCAGACGGCCCCGACGAAACAGTCGCCCGCCCCCGTCGCATCCACCGCCTTGACCTTCGGCGGCGCGGCCGAGGAGATCTCCGCGCCGCGCTGGTACATGGCCGCGCCCTTCGCCCCCATGGTCACCACCACCCGGCCCCCGCCGTGGTGCAGCAGGTCGCCGTAGAAGGCCGCTTCGGTCTCGTTGACGACGATCAGATCGGCGCGGCGCAACAGCTGGTCCGACACCGGCGCGGCGGGGGCCAGGTTGACGCAGACGAAGTCCGTCGCCCGCCCCACCGCCGCCTCCACCGTCTCGACCGGCAGCTCCAGCTGCAGGATCAGCGGCCCCTCGATCCGGGCCGGCAGCTGTTCGGGGCTGCAGCGGTGATTGGCCCCCGCGGCGACCACGATCTGGTTCTCGCCCTCGGGATCGACCGCGATCAGCGCCACCCCGGTGGGGGCCTCGCCGTCCGTGACCACGCCCGCGACGTCCACGTCCTCGACCAGCAGCAGGGACATGGCCTCCTCGGCCATCCCGTCGCGGCCGACCCGGCCGATCATGACCACCTCGGCCCCCAGCCGCTGCGCCGCCAGCGCCTGGTTGGCGCCCTTGCCGCCCGGGTGGGTGGCCAGCGTCGCGCCGGTGACGGTCTCGCCGGGGGCCGGCAAGGTCGCGGCGGTCGCCACGAA
>JBBRFV010000031.1:0-12435 GCA_038241335.1 Caulobacterales bacterium
GGGCCAGGACGGCGCGGGCGCAGTCGGGCCGGCGCAGACAGTCCTCGCCGATCAGCACCACGCCGGGCGGCAGGCCCCAGCTGAGGGGGGCGGCGATGTCGGGATGGACGGCGAGGCGCGGACGGCGGCCTGGCGCCAGACGGGCCAGAGGCCGGGTCCAGGCGGGGTCGGAGACGGTGCGGCCGGCCTGGGTCCAGCGGCTCAGCGTCAGGATCCCGGCCAGAAAACGGCCCAGGACCAACGTGGCGCCGAGGGCGTAGAGCCAGCCTGCGGCCAATGAGAGCGACAGCGGGGCCAGCGAGCCCGAGACGGCCACACCGGCGACCGGACCGACGGACCCGGACCAGAGAGGCGGCGCGGTGGGTCCGGCCGCGATCAGGGCGGGCGTGGCGTCCAGAATGGCCACCGACAGGCGCGGGCCGATGAAGATCAGCAGGGGCAGAGCCAGAAGCAGGCCGAAGGCCGCCCTCAACACATCAGCCCGTTCCGTCGCGGCGCGCCGGTGCAGCGCCGCTGACAGCAGCAGACCCCCTCCGGCGAGGAGACTGGATTTGAGCAGCAGCTCGAGGATCAGGGCGGCGTTCACTGGCCCCGCTCCCGCGCATCCTCGATGGCCTTCTCCAGCGCCGCCAACTCCTCGGGCTTCAGCGTCTGTGTCAGGCCCAGCAGGGCGGTGGCGGCGGTGGCGGCCGATCCGGCGAAGAAGGTGTCGACCAGCCGGCGCAGGGCCCCGCTGGCGATGGCCTCGGCCCGCGGGGCGGGGCGGTAGACCACGGCCCCGTCCCCGGCCAGACGGGCGACCAGTCCCTTGGTTTCCAGCCGCGCCAGAAGGGTGCGCACGGCGGAGTCGCTCAGGGTTCCGCCCATGGCCTCGCGTACGGCCCCGGTCGAGCCGTGGGTCAGGCGGCACAGGGTTTCGAACACCTCGCGCTCCCGTCGGGGCAGGGACTCGATCATGGCGGCTCGCCCTCGCTGAATTTTGGCGCTACATTTGTGGCGCTACAGTTGTAGCGAATTGCGTCGTGATTGGGGCGGTCGCATGAACTCGCCGTAAGCCCCGGGCTGCACGGCCTCTGCACACCCCCTGCGCCGAAGCTCCCCGGGGCCAGCGACCGCGCTGGACGGGCGTCGGCGACAAGCAAGGCCTCGCAATCGGGAGGCGCGCATGATCACCGACAAACCCCTGGGCCGGTCATCCTTCAGGATGAAGGTCGGCGTCAGCCTCGTGCTGGCCGGGCTCGCCGACGTCTTTCTCTACAGTTTGAACCCCGGCGCGACCGTCGGCGCCTTCGCGCTCGTCTGGATCGCTGGCGTCGTCCTGGTGCGACCCGGACTCTGGCGCGACGCCCGCGCCCGCGCCGCCCTGTTCCTGGCGGCGGGTCTGGCCCTGGTGATGATCGAGCAGCCCGGGCTTGTGGCCTGGATCCTGTTCGGCGGCGCGCTGAGCGTCGCGGTCCTGTCGGCCCGGGTGGCGACGCGCGAGCCTTCATGGCGCTGGGGACAGCGGCTGGTGGTGCAGGTCGTCATCGTCCTCGCGGGTCCTCTGCTGGACCTGCGCCGCGTGATGCGGCTGAAGGGACGCGGCCACCGGACCCGCATCCTCGGCGTCATCCTCCTGCTGGCGCTGCCCGTTCTCGGCGGCGCCGTCTTCCTCGCCCTGTTCGCCAGCGCCAACCCGCTCATCGCCGACGCTCTCGACCGGATCCGCCTGCCGCGGATCGACGGCGCGCGCCTGACGTTCTGGCTCGTCATGATCGTCACCGTGGGCGCGGTGCTGCGGCCCCGCTGGCGCGGCAAGCTGATCGCCCTGCCGGCGCCGCGCGAGCAGGCTGTGCCGGGAATCACGGCCGCCTCCATCATCCTGTCGCTGGTGGTCTTCAACGCCCTGTTCGCCCTGCAGAACGGGCTGGACCTCGCCTTCCTGTGGAGCGGCGCGGCCCTGCCGCACGGCACGACCCTGGCGGACTACGCCCATCGTGGGGCCTACCCGCTGATCGCCACCGCCCTGCTGGCCGGCCTGTTCGTGCTGGTCTTCCTGCGGCCCGGCTCAGACACCGCCGCCCGGCCGCTGGTCCGGGGACTGGTGGTGCTGTGGGTCGCGCAGAACATGCTGTTGGTCGCCTCCAGCCTGCTGCGCACCGCCGACTATATCGAGGCCTATTCCCTGACCCGGTTCCGCATCGCCGCCCTGATCTGGATGGTGCTGGTGGCGGTCGGCCTGCTACTGATCTGCGCCCGGATGCTGTTCAACCGCAGCGCCCACTGGCTGATCGACGCCAATGTCCGGGTGACGCTGGCCGTGCTGGTCGCGGTCAGCGTCGTCGATCTCGGTTCGGTGTCCGCGGCCTGGAACGTGCGCCACGCGCGGGAGGTCGACGGAACCGGGGCCGAACTCGACCTCTGCTACCTGAATACCCTCGGGGCCTCGTCGGCGGTGTCGCTGGTCGAACTGGAGCAGCGGCTGCCCGCCTCGGAATTCAAAAGCCGGGTCGGCTGGCTGCGGTCGGTGCAACAGCAGAGGGTTTGGGACGAAGCAGTTCTGTCCTGGAACTGGCGCGCCGCCCGCCGGCTGAAGCGGATACAGGTCCTGACCGGCGAAACGATCCTGCCAGATACCTCGGACCTGCCCATATGGCCTGCCGGCGAGCGAAGCTGCGATGGGACGCTCACCCCGCTGCCCACTCCGGTCATGCCCCAGCCGATGACCGATCCCACCCCTGCCGCCACATCGCCCGCCCCCCCGTTGACCTCAGCCCCCGGAGCCTGAACATGGCCATCATGCAAAGCACCGTCCTGGTGGTCGACGACGACCCGCATATCCGCGACCTGCTGACCTTCGCCCTGCGCAAGGCCGGGCTGGCGACGCGCGAGGCGGGGGACGGGGAGGCGGCGCTGGCCGATATCGCCGCGCACCGGCCCGATCTGGTCATCCTCGATATCAATATGCCGCGCATGGACGGGATCGAGGTCTGCCGCCGGCTGCGCGCCGAGGGCGACCTGCCGGTGCTGTTCCTGTCGTCGCGCGACGACGAGATCGACCGGGTGCTGGGCATCGAACTGGGCGCCGACGACTACGTCACCAAGCCGTTCAGCCCGCGAGAGGTGGTGGCGCGGGTCGCGGCCATCCTGCGCCGGGTGGCGCGGACCCCGCCGCCCCTGCCCACGGGCGCCGTGGCGCTGGGGCGACTGACCCTGGACCCGGAAGGCTGGCGCGCCGGTTGGGCGGGGGTCGACGTGCCGCTGACGGTGACCGAGTTCAGCATCGTCAAGGTGTTGGCGGCCGCGCCGCAGCGGGTCTTCACCCGCGACGCCATCATCGACCGGGTGCACGGCCCTGGCTTCGCCATGACCGATCGCACCATCGACAGCCACGTCCGCAACCTGCGTGGCAAGTTCGCCGCCGTCGGCGGGGCGGACGTGATCGAGACCCGCGCGGGCATCGGCTACCAGATGGGGTCCTGCGTCGGCGCGACGTTGTGATCGCGCGCCTGCGGGCCTTCGTCCGGGCCCAATGGCCGGTCCTGCGCCTGCGCACCATCCTGCTGTCGGTGCTGCTTTTCGCCGCCATCCTGCCGGGGCTCAGCGCCATCTTCCTGCGCGTCTACGAGAACACCCTGGTGCGACAGACCGAGGCCGAACTGGTGGCCCAGACCGCCGCCCTCAGCGCCGCTGCCGAGACCCTGTGGCCGGGCGCGCCGCCGCCCGTTCATACGACGGACGGCCTGCTTCGGGCGCCCGACTACTACCACCCCGAGGCGGCCACCATCGATCTAGGCTCGACCCCGGTCCTGCCCGAACGCCCCGCCACCCGTCCGGCGACGACGGCTCCGGACCCGGCCGCCGGCGCCGTCGGCGACCGGCTCGACGCCATGATGGAGGAGACCAGCCGCACGACCCTGGCCTCGATCATCTTCCTCGATCGCCACGGCGTGGTTGTGCGCGGCCATGGTCGGGGCGGAAGCTGGCGCGACCTGCCGGAGGTGGCTTCGGCGCTGGACGGGGTCCCCCGGACGGTGCTGAGGCGCAACGCCGCCTATCATCCCCGTTATTCGATGGAATGGCTGAGCCGCGCCTCCGGCCTGCGCATCCATCACGCCCGGCCGGTGGTCGTGAACGGCCGCGTCGAGGGCGTGATCCTTGTCTCCCGCTCGCCGCGCGCCCTGTTCCGGGGCATCTATCAGGACCGGATCAAGATCCTGCTGGGCATCGTCGGCACCCTGGGGTTGATCAGCGGGCTGGCGGTGCTGGTTTCGCGTGGCATCGCCAAGCCGATCGAGGCGTTGAGCCGGGCGGCGCGCGATGTCACCTCGGGCGGGGGCGTTCTGCCGCCGACGCCGGCTACGGCCGCGGTCGAGATTCGCACCCTGTACGAGGATTTCGGCCGCATGGCGCAGGCGGTGGAACGGCGCTCCCGCTATCTGCGCGACTTCGCCGCCGCCGTCAGCCACGAATTCAAGACGCCGCTGGCCGGGATCCAGGGCGCGGTCGAACTGCTGCAGGACCACGGCGCCGACATGGCCGAGGCCGACCGCCGCCGCTTCCTCGACAACATCGCCGCCGATGGTCGCCGGTTGTCGGCCCTGGTCACCCGGCTGCTGGATCTGGCGCGCGCCGACATGGCCCGGCCCGAGGCGGGGCTGTCGGTGGACGTGCACCCAGCCGTGCTCAAGACGGTGGACGCCCTCGGCTCGTCGCTGCGGATCGACGTCGCCCTGCCGGCCGACTTGCCGCCGGTGGCCGTGCCGGCCGCCTCGCTGGAGATGGCCCTCACCCTGCTGCTGGAAAACAGCCGGCAGATCGGCGCGACGGCGGTGTGGATCGGCATCCGGGAAGCCGGGACCCGGCTGGTGCTCCGGATCGCCGATGACGGCCCCGGCGTGCCGCAGGCCGATGTGCATCGCATCTTTGAGCCCTTCTTCACCACCCGTCGGGGCGAGGGCGGCGCCGGTCTGGGCTTGTCGATCGCCCGTACCCTGCTGGCGGCGAACCATGCCGAGCTGACGCTGGTCGCCTCTGACCGGGGCGCGACGTTCGAGATCAACATGCCCCAGGCCGATCCGGCCGGTTGAACCGGCGCTTGCCTCGTCCCTCCGGGACCGCTTGAGTGGCTCCGCATCGGGGAGACCACGCCATGCGCATCCTGCTTTTCCTTCTGGCCCTGTTCACCGCCGCACCCGCCTGGGCCCAGGAGGTGGTGCTGCTGCGCCCCGCGCGCGTGTTCGACGGCGTCGACGCCCGGCCGCACGCCGGCTGGTCTGTGCTGGTCCGGGGCGAGCGGATCGAGGCGGCCGGGCCGGGCGTAGCCCCTCCTGCCGGCGCCCGGGTGATCGACCTGCCGGGCATGACCCTGATGCCGGGCATGATCGAGGGGCATTCCCACCTGTTCCTGCACCCCTACAACGAGACGTCGTGGGATGATCAGGTGCTGCACGAGCCGCTGGCCCTGCGCACGGCGCGCGCCACCGTCGCCGCCCGCGCCACCCTGATGGCGGGCTTCACCACCATCCGCGATCTCGGCACCGAGGGCGCGGGCTATGCCGACGTCGGGCTCAAGCGCGCGATCGAGCAGGGCATCATCCCCGGACCGCGCATGCTGGTGGCCACCCGCGCCATCGTCGCCACCGGGGCCTACGGCCCCCGCGGCTTCGAGCCGGGCGTCGAGACCCCGCTGGGGGCCGAGGAGGCAGACGCCTCGGACATCGTGCGGGTGGTGCGCAGCCAGATCGGGGCGGGCGCCGACGTGGTCAAGCTCTACGCCGACTATCGCTGGGGTCCCGGCGAGCCCAGCCGTCCGACCTTCTCGGAGCAGGAGTTGCGCGACGCCGTCGAGGCCGCCCATTCGGCGGGCCGCATCGTCGCGGTCCATGCGGGCACAGCCGAGGGCATGCGCCGCGCCATCCTGGCCGGCGTCGACACCATCGAGCACGGCGACGCCGGCACGCCCGAGATCTTCCGCCTGATGCACGATCGGGGCGTTGCCCTGTGTCCGACCCTGGCGGCCACCGACGCCATCACCCGCTATAGGGGCTGGGACGGATCGGAGCCTGCGCCGGAGAACGTCCTGGCCAAGCGTCGCGCCTTTGACGAGGCGCGCGCCGCCGGGGTGACGCTGTGCGTCGGCGGCGATGTCGGCGTCTTCGCCCATGGGACCAACGCCCGCGAAATGGAGCTGATGGCGGCGCAGGGCATGCCCGCCGCAGATGTGCTGATCGCCGCCACCTCGGGCAACGCCCACATCTTCCACATCGACGACCGGCTCGGTGCGATCCGGCCCGGCTTGCTGGCCGACCTCGTCGCCGTCGAGGGCGATCCGACGCAGGACATCGCGGCCGTGCGCGCCGTGCGGCTGGTGATGAAGGGCGGCGCGGTGGTGCGCGATACGGCCACGGAACCGGCGACGCCGGCGGGCCGTTCCGGGGATTGAACCGTCGAGGACGTTCCATGCTGAAATGGGCCCTGATTTTCGCCATCGTCGCCGGCGTGCTCGGTTTCGCCGGTATCGCGGGCGCGGCGGCCGGGATCGCCAAACTGCTGTTCGGCGTCGCGGTGGTGATCTTCCTGATCTTCCTCGCGCTGGGCGTTTTCGCGGCCAGGAAAATCACCTGATCTCGGCGAATGGCGCGGGCTTGCGCGGGGCCCGGCGACCTGCGCCAATCCGCGCCGTCTTTCATGGAGTTCGCCATGCGCCGGATCGCTCTCGCCGCTCTGTTGCTTACCTCGGCCTGCGCTTCGGCCATGCCGCCGGCCGCCGTAGCGCCGCAGGTGATGGCCGGTCCCGTGAGTGCGCCTTCCGCTCCGGCCTATCCGCTGGCCGAGGCCCGGGCGCAGATCGCGCCGATCACCATGACGCCGGACACCCGCTTCCTGACCGCCGAGGAGCGTCAGGTGGTGAACCTGCTCAACGACGCCGCCTCGTTGATGTCGGAGATATATCTGCGGCAGGTCAGCGAGAGCAGTCCGGCCACCCGCGCCGAGATCGCCGTTTCGAACCGTCCCGACCGCGACCTTCTGCTCTCGATGTTCGATCTCAACGGCGGCGTCTGGGACATCTCCAACGAGTTCAAGCCCTTCTATGGGACGGCGACCCTGCCTGACGGGCGCGCCTTCTATCCCGCCGACCTGACCAAGACCGAGTTCGACGCCTGGCTTGAGGCCCACGCCGACCAGCGCACCTCGATGCTGAGCCTGACCACCGTGGTCCGCCGCCAGGGCGCCGGCTTCGTCGCCATTCCCTATTCGCAGTATTATCGCGAGTGGCTGGAGCCGGCGGCGCAGAAGCTTGAGCAGGCCGCGGCCATCACCAGCAACGCCAGCCTGAAGCGTTTCCTGACCCTGCGCGCCAAGGCCTTCCGCGACGACGACTACTATGAATCCGACCTGGCCTGGATGGACCTCGAGGGCACGCCCATCGAGGTCGCGATCGGACCCTACGAGGTCTACACCGACACCCTGTACGGTGCGAAGGCGGCGTTCGAGGCCTATGTCACGCTGAAGGATCCCTCGGCCTCGGCGGCGCTCGACAAATACAAGGGCTACCTCCGCGCCATGGAGGAGAACCTGCCGGTTGACGACGCCTACAAGAACCGCTCGCGCGGCTCGGACTCGCCCATCGTGGTGGTCGAGCAGGTGCACGGCGGCGGCGACAATGTGCCGGGCCCCCAGACGGTCGCCTTCAACCTGCCCAATGACGAGCGGGTGCGCGAGGCCAAGGGGGCCAAGAAGGTCATCCTGTCCAATGTGCTGGAGGCCAAATACGAGCGCATCCTCGCGCCCATGGCCTCGCTGGTCCTCGTGCCCGATCAGGCCGCGCGGGTGTCCAAGAAATACATGACGCTGGAGACCCTGTTCCACGAACTGTCGCACAGCCTGGGGCCGGGCTCGATCACGCTGAACGGCAGAGCCACCACCGTGAACGCCGAGTTGAAGGAGATCTATTCGGCCTCGGAGGAGGGCAAGGCCGACGTCATGGGCGTGTGGAACATCCTGTTCATGATGGACAAGGGCGAGATTCCGGCGGCCGAGCGGCCCGAGCTGTTCGACACCTATCTGGCCGGCCTGTTCCGCTCGATGCGCTTCGGCGTGGACGACGCCCACGGGCGCGGCGCGGCGATGCAGTACGGCTATCTGCTCAGCAAGGGCGCCTTCACCTGGGACGCGGCGGCGGGTCGCTACCGGGTCGACGACGACGCCATGGCCGCCGGCGTGCGCGATCTGGTGCATGATCTGGTGGTGCTGCAGGGGAACGGCGACTACGCGGGCATGAACGCCTTCTTCGCTGCCCACGCCCGGCTGGACGACCATGCCCGGGCTGTCATCGCCACAATGACGGCCATCCCGGTCGACATCCAGCCGATCTACCCGCAGCGGGTCTAGGGGGCGCCTAACGCCACTTCGACCCTTCGCCGTGCATGCCGAGGCTCGAGAACTCGGGGGGCGCGGCCTTGTGCACGTATTGCTCGGACACCAGCCAGCCCTTGAGGGGCCGCAGGACGGCGAGACAGCCGACTGCCAGCAGGGGCATGGTGACGACGAAATGCACCCAGACCGGCGGGTGGATGGTGAACTCGAACCACATGAACAGGCCCATGCCGACCACGCCGACGAAGCTCATGCCAAAGAAAGCGGGGCCGTCGGCCGGTTCGGCGAAGCCGTAGTCCAGACCGCAGGCGGGACACGCGTCGCGGATGGTCAGGAAACCGGTCAGCAGGGGTCCTTCGCCGCAACGCGGGCAGCGGCAGCGCAGGCCGGTCTTCAGGGTGTTGAGCGGGGGATGGACGGGGTCGGTCACGGCGGGCTCCTGACCTGCCCCATGTCGGCGCGCGCCCGCCGCTTCGCAATCGGCCGGATTGTCGCGGTCACCAACCGTTAACCGCGTTGTAAGGCGGCTCGCGCGAGGGTGCGCGCGCATGTCCGGGGCCAGAGTCAGCAAGCGCATTCTCAAGACGACCGTGGCCGCCGCCGCGGCCGGCGCTGTCGCGTTCGCCCCCATGGCCCCGCTGGCGCAGGAAGTCGCCCACGCCGCGCTCGACCCCGTCACCATCCGCATCGGCGCCGCGCCCGACTTCACCCGGGTCGAATTCGCCGGCGTCATCGGCGGCCGGTCGCGCATCCGCCGCGAGGGTCAGGATGTCGTCGTCCGCATCGGCTCGACCGCCGCCCCCGACGTGTCCCGCCTGAAAGTCGATCCGCCCAAGGGGGTGACCAGGGTCGAGACCCGCTCGGTCGCGGGCGCCACCGAACTGGTGCTGACCCTTGCCGAGGGCGCCGACGCCCGGGTCGGGACGGCCGACGGCGCTGTCTGGCTGAACCTCTATCCCACCGCCCCTGCGGCTGCCGCAACTCCGGCCGCCCGCCGATTGCAGACCGTCCCGGTCGTCGCCCAAGCGTCCGCCGACAAGGTGGTGCTGAATTTTCACTGGCCCCAGCCTGTCGCCGCAGCCGTGTTCCGGCGCGGCGGGGCGGTATGGATCGTGTTCGACGGCGCCGCCCGTCTGGACCTCGACGGGGCCAAGGCCCTGGGGCCGGCCGGGGACGCGCAATGGATGGCCGGCCCCGACCATGTCGCGGTGCGTATCGCCGCTGCCGCCAACCTGCCGCTCTCCGCCGTAGGCGAGGGATCCGACTGGCGGGTGACCATTGGCGGCGCCGGCGCGGCGGCGGTGGAAAGCGTCCCGGTGGCCCGCGCCGAGTCCGGCGAACCGGAGCTGGTCGCGCAGATGGCCGGTGCGTCGCGCGCGATCTGGTTGACCGATCCCCTGGCCGGAGACCGGTTCGCGGCGGTGACGGCGCTGGCGCCAGGCAAGGGCTTCGGCGATCGCCGCCAGACCGTCGACCTGACGCTGCTGCCGACCGCCCAGGGTCTGGCGGTGGAGACGACGACCACCGACCTCGCGATCCGGGCGGACGGCGATCTGGTCACCCTGTCCCGCCCCCGTGGGCTGACCCTCTCCCTGCCGTCGGCGGGACTGCAGGCGGCGGCGAACGAGGTCGGCGCCCCCCTCAGGGCGGCGCATCCTGGCCTGATCGTCGCCGACTGGGCGAACACGGGCCGGGCCGGCTTCTCAGCCCGCTACCGCGAACTTCAGGACGCCGCCGAACAGGAGGCCATGGCCGCCGGCGACAATCCCCGCGCGCCGGCCGAGGCGCGCTTCGCCTTCGCCCGCTTCCTCGTCGGTTCGGGCCTCGGTTATGAGGCCGTCGGGGTGCTGGACGCCATCGTCGCCAAGGCCCCTAACATGATCGGCGAGCCGGAGCTGCGCGGCCTGCGCGGCGCGGCCCGGGCCTCGATCAATCGCTTCGAGGAAGCCCAGGGCGACTTCGCCGCCGGGGCCGTGGCCGGCGACCCCGCCTCAGCGGTCTGGCGCGGCTATATCGCCGCCGAGCAGGGCGACTATCCCTCGGCGCGTCAGGCCTTCGCCGCCGGCGCGTCGGCGATCGACGCCTTTCCGTCGGAATGGCGCGCCCGCTTCGGCGCGGCGCATGCGCTGGCGGCGTTGGAAACCGGCGACTTCGACGCCGCCCGCGCCTTGCTGGCCTACAGCTTCAGCCAGAACGCCCCCGCTCCCGACCAGCTCACCGCCCGCCTGGTTCAGGCCAAGCTGTTTGAACTGGACGGCCAGACTGACCGGGCGCTGGCGGTCTATTCGGCCATCGCCCGCGCACCTCTGGACGGCATCTCCACGCCGGCGAAACTGGGCGTCGTGCGGTTGTCGCTGGCCAAGGGGGCGATGAAGGCCGACGCCGCGGCGAAGGAGCTGGAAAGCCTGCGCTGGCGCTGGCGCGGCGATGCGACCGAGCTGGCCGTGATCCGCGAACTGGGTCAGCTCTATCTGTCGCAGGGGCTCTATCGCGAGGCGCTGACGGCGTTGAAGGCGGCCGGGCCGCGCATGGCCAAGCTGCCGGGCGGGAGCGAGATCCAGGCCGATCTGGGCGACGCCTTCCGCATGCTGTTCCTTCAGGGCGGCGCCGACGGCCTTCAGCCGGTGCAGGCGCTGGGCCTGTTCTACGACTTCCGCGAACTGACCCCGATCGGCGCCGACGGCGACGAAATGGTGAGGCGGCTGGCGCGCCGTCTGGTCGATGTCGATCTGCTGGACCAGGCCGCCGAACTGCTCAAGCACCAGGTCGACGAGCGGCTGGACGGGGTGGCCAAGGCCCAGGTCGCGACCGACCTCGCCACCGTCTATCTCATGGACCGCCAGCCCGAGAAGGCGCTGGACGCCATCTGGTCCTCGCGCACCACCCTGCTGCCGACGGCGCTGAACGCCGAGCGTCGGGGACTGGAAGCCCGGGCCCTGATGGAACTGGGCCGCTACGATCACGCGCTGGAGACTCTGGGAACGGACGCCTCGCCCGAGGCCCGCGACGTCAAGGCCGAGATCTTCTGGAAACAGCAGAACTGGGACGGCGCGGCGGCGATCTACGAGTCGCGGCTGGGCGATCGCTACAAGGACCCGGCGGCTCTGACCCGGGACGAGGAGGCGCGACTGCTGCGCGCCGGCATCGGCTTCTCGCTGGCTCACGATGGAACCGGCCTGACCCGGCTGGGGCGGAATTATCAGCCCTATCTGGCGGGCGCCCGTTCAGAGAACGCGCTGCGGATCGCGCTGGATCCGGACGGCATGACGGGTTCGCCGTCGCCGCAGGGAATCGCGGCCATATCGGCCTCGGCCGACACCTTCTCAGGCTGGGTGGCGGCGATGAAGGATCAGCTCAGGAACGAAACGGGCGGGAACCGCGTTGCGGCCCCCGCCCGTCCTCAAGCTGCAGCGCCGGCTCCCTAGAGAGCGGCCGCCTGACCCTTTCGGGTCTTACTTGTTGACCGCATCCTTGAGCGGCTTCGAAACGCGGAAGCGCACGGCCTTGGAAGCGGCGATCTTGATGGTCGCGCCGGTGGCCGGGTTGCGGCCTTCGCGGGCGGCGCGGGCGGCGCTGTCGAACACGCCGAGGTTCGAGATCCGGACGTCGCTGCCGGCGATGAGCGATTTGTGGATGTTCTTGACGATCGAGTCGAGGACGCGGCCGGCGTCGGCCTGCGAAACGTTGGCGTCCTTGGCGACGGCGGCGATGAGTTCGGCTTGGGTGGTCATGTGGGTCGTTTCCCGATTAGAGCTCGCCCCCCAATTCAAGGGCGATGACAGACGGATCAACGCCGCTTTTTCGCCGCATGGCAAGCGACTTCGGCGCTGAAAGGCCCACGGGCAGGGAACTATCCCGTTCCGGCCGCGTGGTGGAAGCTCTCGACAAGGCTTCCGGCGACTAGTCGCCAGCCGTCCACGAGCACGAAAAAGATCAGCTTGAAGGGCAGGGAAACCACCACTGGCGGTAGCATCATCATACCCATCGACATGAGCACGCTGGCGACCACCAAATCGATCACAAGGAACGGAACGAAAAGGAGAAATCCAATTTCGAAGGCCCGTTTCAACTCGCTGA
>JBBRFV010000032.1:0-12424 GCA_038241335.1 Caulobacterales bacterium
CGGCGATCGCGACACCGTGCGCAAATGCGTGCGGCCGAGCGAGATCAACCGATTCTTCGGCGGCCTGTCGACGCGGCATTATCAGTGCACCTATCCCACCCGCGAAGTGGCCAACGGTACGGCCCGCTTCGAGGGCAATTGCGTCAGCCGCAGCGGCAGGCGGGTGCGGGTGCGGCTGAACGGGACCTATCTGGACGAGAGCTTCCAGTTCCGCGGCGGCGCCTCGATCCGCGCGGCAGGGTTGTGGACGCCTTATATACCGGCGACCATCACGGCCCGTCGGATCAGTGCGCAGTGCCCGGCGAACGCCGAGTTCTTCTGATCGTCGAACGAACGTTGTTCTAGACGCACCCTTCCGGCCAGAGCATTGCGACTCGCGGAACAAAAATCCGCGCGTCGGTTCCAATCGCGCTCGATTCTCGACACAATCAGACCTAACGTGTGCCGTTCTTGGCCGTCTTCAGCCTTTTTTTGCAAAATGAGGCGAGAGGGTGTCCAATCGCGGCCCGCGTGACGCAGCGCGCGCCGCTGCGCATCGGTCTAGATTTAGGGAGGGCTTCCGTTGGCTAAAACGCGTTCGTCACTATTCACCTGCACCGTGCTGTCCGGCCTCGCCGGCGCTCTGGTTCTCGGCGCGGCCGTGCCCGCCTTCGCCCAGACCGCTCCGCCGCAGACCCCGCCCGCGGATCCGCAGACTCCGCCGCCCGCCGACGCGAACGCCGCCCAGGTCGAGGACGTCATCGTCACCGGCTCGCGCATTCCCCAGAACGAATTCACCAGCTCCTCGCCCATCCAGGTGTTGACCACCGAGCGCGCCAGCCAGCGCGGCCTGAACGATGTCGGTTCGCTGCTGCAGAGCTCGACGATCGCCGCCGGCTCGCCGCAGGTGAACTCGACCATCTCCAGCGCCTTCGTCACCGACGGCGGCCCCGGCGCCTCGACCATCTCGCTGCGCGGCCTCGGCGCCAATCGCACCCTGGTGCTGCTGAACGGTCGTCGCGCCGGTCCTGCCGGCACTCGCGGCGCCGTGTCGTCCTTCGACCTCAACGTCATCCCGCAGTCCGCGTTGGAGCGCGTCGACATTCTGAAGGACGGCGCCTCTTCGATCTACGGCTCGGACGCCGTGGCCGGGGTCGTCAACCTGATCACCAAGGGCGCCTCGAACGAAAGCGAGATGGACGCCTTCTACAGCCAGCCGTTCGAGTCGGGCGGCGAGGTGGCCAACATCTCCGGCACCTTCAGCCGCACCTTCGACCGCGGCTACATCAACCTGTCGGCTGACTGGTACAAGCAGTACGAGCTGAAGAACGGCGACCGCAACGAGCTGAGCTGCGCGGAACAGGGCATCTATGCGCCCGGCACGCAGAACCGCATCGACCTGATCGATCCGCGCACCAACAGCCCGGCCTGCCAGAATCTCGTCTGGGGTCAGATCTACGTCTACGGCTCCGACTTCTCGAGCCGTCGCGGCCGGTTCCAGTACGACTACGACAACAACCTGGGCAATTTCATCCCGCCCCGGCCGCCCGGCCCCGCCGGTGCCGCCTATCCGGTCGCTCCGGCAGGCTTCTATCTGGTCAACTACAACAAGGCGTCGGCGTCGGTCGTCAACGCCCGGCATCCGTTTGATGCGGAGTCCTCGCTGATCCCGGAGACCAATCGCTACACTGTCTTCGCCAACGGCGCCTACACGCTGAACGACCATGTCGAGGCGTACGCTGAGGTGCTGTTGAACCGCCGCGAGAGCCGCACCAACAGCTATCGCCAGTTCTGGAACTACACCTACACGTCCGACTTCCTGGACTTTTACTACGGGCCCGGCTCGGGCGGAGACCCGGTCAACGGCTTCACGGGCCTGAACATTCTCAGCCCGACGCCGATCACAGACCACTTCGACCAGAGCCAGAAAGTCGATTACATGCGCGGCCTCGTCGGCCTGCGCGGCGACTACGGCAACCGCCTGAGCGGCTGGAAATGGGATATCTTCGCCCAGTACAGCAAGTCGGATGGCGACTATACGTCTGACGTCATCCTGCAGGACGCCGTCGACTCGACCAGCTTCAAGACCTCGTCGTGCGTCGGCACCAATCTGCCGGTCAGCGGCCGTCCCTGCATCGACGTCGACTTCACCCGCCCGGGCTTCCTCGCCGGGGATCTCACCCAGGCGGAGCGGGACTTCCTGTTCGACCGGGAAACCGGCAACACGACCTACACCCAGTCCTATATCGAGGGATACACAGGCGGCGATGTCATGCAGCTGCCGGCCGGTCCTCTGGGGCTGGCTCTGGGCTTCCACATCCGCCACGACGAAATCAACGACGTGCCCGGCCCGGTCACCCTCGCCAACAACAGCTGGGGCCTGTCGGGCTCCGGCATCACCAAGGGTGCGGACGATACCCGCGAAGTGTTCGGCGAACTGGCGATCCCGGTCGTCAGGGACTTGCCGTTCGCCCGCTCCATCAATCTGTCGCTGTCGGGCCGCTTCACCGACACCAAGACCTCGGGCAGCGCAAGCACCTACAAGATCGGCCTGAACTGGGAGTTCTTCGACGGCTTCCGCCTGCGCGCCTCCAAGGGCACGTCGTTCCGGGCGCCGGCTTTGTTCGAACTGTATCTGCAGGACCAGACCAGCTTCGCCTCGCAGCGGTCGGTCGATCCCTGCATCAATCTGTCCGCCGGCACGCCGTCGGCGCGCCTGCTGGCCAACTGCACCAATCCGGCCGGTCCGGGTGGGGGCGTCGGCCTTACCCAATCCCCGTTCCCGAGCAGCGCCACGCTGATCGAGGGCGGTGGTCTGGGCGCGCTGGAAGCCGAGACCTCGGATTCGACCGTGCTGGGCCTGATCTGGCAGCCGCGGTTCGTGGATGGCCTGAGCCTGGCCGTGGACTACTACGAAATCGAAATTTCCAACGCGGTGACCAGCCTTGGCACCCAGGTCGTGACCGCCTGCTATCTGTCGGACAATTTCCCGACCGATCCGCTGTGCAGCCAGTTCAGCCGCGACCCGGTCACCAAGAAGATCGATAATATCCAGGCGAAATACCAGAACATCGCGTCGCAGACGAACCGCGGTATCGACATGTCGGCCCGCTATGTTCGGGATCTCGGCTTCGCCCGCTTCACCACGGACGCCCAGGCCACCTGGACGCTCGAGGACAGGACCGCCCTGTTCCCGGGAAACATCGCCGACTCCAACGGCCTGATCGGGGATCCGCAGTTCGTCGGAAACGTGAACTTCCAACTGGAGCGCGGTCCGTGGACGGCCTTCTGGGGTATCGATATGGTCGGCCACCAGGCCGATTACCGGAACGGCAATACGGGCACCATCGACTACGATGGCGCCGCCGGGCCGGAAGCCCCGATCCCCTACCAGTTCAAGTCGGAAGCCGAGTTCACAGCCTTCCACAGCCTGTCGGTGCGCTACGACGCCGACGACTGGTCGGTTCTGCTGGGCGTCGCGAACGTGCTCGGCGAGCGCGCGCCTTCGATCTCCAACGTCGGCGCCGGCCAGAGCACGATCGGCACCTCGGTCCTGGCTTCGCAGTACAACGAAGCCTACCTGGGCCGTCGCGCCTTCATCCGCGTCAGCAAGACCTTCTAGGTTTCGCCAACGGTCGTTACGAGAAGGCGGCGGGGGGAGACCCTCGCCGCCTTACTCATGTCCGGACAGGCCGGACCACATCCCTCGCAGGAACTCGCCATGGCCGTCATCCTCGGCATGAAGGATACTTTGAACGAACAGGTGGCGGTCTTCGACCAGGCGCCGCTGCGGGAACCCGTGCTGCTGAACAGCGTGCCCAAGGGCGGCACCCACCTGTTGCGCAACATCGTGCGTATGTTCGTGCCGGTGGCACAGCACTACGACCAGGACTTCGTGCAGGTGCCGAACATGCATCTGCACCTGGACGCCTTCAATCCGAATGCCCCGATGGTCAGCGCGGGCCACCTCCTGTTCAGCGACCAGACCTACGCCAACGTTCGCCACGTGCGCCACGTCTTGCTGGTTCGCGACCCGTATGACTGGGTCATCGCCCGGGCGAGGTTCTTCGTCTCCGGCGAATTCCAGCAGGAGAATACCGAGCATCTGAAGACGCCGGGCCTGTTCAGCGCCGAGTCGCTGCTGAACATGATGATCTTCGGCATCCACCAGAAGTCGCCGGCGCTGAACGACATCTTCACCCACAACGCCGCCGCCTGGCTGGGGACCGGGGTTCATCTGGTCCGCTATGAGGACATGGTCGAGGCGGTGAACGACCTGAGTTCGCGGCGCTCGGAAACCTTCTTCGCCGAACTGCTGGCGGCCTGCGGCATCGACCGGCCGGACGACTGGCGCGAGCGAGTGGCCATCGGCGCGGACCGCAAGCAGAGCCGCACCGCGCGGGAGAACCTGAACTTGCCCGAGGGTCTGACCTTCCCGGCCGAACTGCCGGCCACACAGAAGGCGTTGGTCGACTTCCACGCGCCCGGGCTGCGGGCCCTGCTCGGCTACGCCTGAGCCGCGCGTCCCGCGATCCAGCCGAGCAGGTCCGCGATCGAGTCGAGCGCGCCGTATCGGAGATGGTCCTCGGGCGCGTCGGCCAGTTCGTGCGCCCAGGTGATGGCGTAGGGGATGTGGACCGCGAAGGCCCCGGCTTCGAGCGCCGGCAGGACGTCTGACTTCATCGAATTGCCGGCCATGACGGCTCCGCTCGCGCCCGTGCCGTGGCGGGCGAAGACGCGATCGTAGGTCGAGCGATCCTTTTCGGAGACGATCTCGACGGCCGTGAACAGGTCTCCGAGGCCCGAGGCGGCCAGCTTGCGCTCCTGATCCAGCAGATCGCCCTTGGTGATCAGCACCAGCCGGTAGCGCTCCGACAATTCGGCCAGGGCGGCGTCGACCCCCGGCAGGGTCTCGACGGGGTGGGCCAGCATCTCGCGGCCGGCGGCCAGGATTTCGCGCACCACGGCGGCCGGGGCCTCGCCGCCCGTCAACTCCATCGCCGTCTCGATCATCGACAGGGTGAAGCCCTTCACGCCATAGCCGTAGAGGCGAAGGTTGCGCTTCTCGGTCTCGGCCATGCGCGCGGCGATCGTCGCCTCGTCGCCGTGATCGGCCAGCAGGGCGACGAACCGGGCGTGGGTCAGCCGGAAGATGGTTTCGTTGTGCCAAAGGGTGTCGTCGGCATCGAGGCCGACCGTGGTGATGCTCATGACCGCGCTCCTAGCATCCGCCGCGCGCGCGGGGGAGGGGTGACGGCCATGTCCGAAAACCGCGAGACATCAGCGGGTCGAGCGCCCATCTTGCTGGCATGGAAACGACGCCCGAACTCGATCAGGAGGCCTGCTACCGCGCGGTGTTGACCCGCGATGCGCGCTTCGACGGGCGCTTCTTCGGTTGCGTGAAGACCACGGGCATCTACTGCCGCCCGGTCTGTCCGGCGCGGACGCCGAAACGCGAGAACATGGTCTTCGTCCCCACGGCGGCGGCCGCCGAGGAGATGGGCTTCCGCGCCTGCCTGCGCTGCCGCCCCGAGACGGCGCCGGACATGGGGGCCTGGCGCGGGACCTCCAACACGGTCAGCCGTGCCCTGGCGATGATCGAGGCGGGCGCTCTGGACGAGGGCGACGTCGATGGTCTGGCCGAACGGCTGGGTGTGGGCGAGCGGCACCTGCGCCGCCTGTTCCGCCAGCATCTGGGCGCGGCTCCGGTCAGCGTGGCCCAGACGCGGCGGGTGCTGCTTGCCAAGGCGCTGATCCAGGAGACCGACCTGACCATGGCCGAGGTGGCGCATGCCTCGGGCTTCGGCAGCGTAAGACGCTTCAACGAGACCTTCCAAGCCCTGTACGATCGCCCGCCCTCGGCCCTGCGACGACGGGGCGAGCGGGCCAGCGACGGCGGGGTGCGGCTCAGCCTGTCCTATCGCCCCCCCTACGACTGGGAGGCCATGCTGGCGGCGCTGACCGCGCGCGGCGACACGGTCCAGGGACGGCGCTGGTCGCGGAGGTTGAAAGCTGCGGACGACGGCGCGGATGGCTCGGTATCGGTCGAACCGTCAGGGCCGGGGAAAGTCATGGTCACGGTCGAGACCTCTGACCTGAAGGCCCTGCCGGGCGTGTTGGCGCGGGTGCGGCGGGTGTTCGACCTGTCGGGCGACCCGGACGCCATCGCCCGCGACCTGTCCGCCGACCCGGTGCTGAAGCCGCTGGTGGCGGCTCGACCGGGATTGAGGCTGCCGGGCGACTGGATTGACGCGGGCGTCGATGCGCCCAGCGACAGACTGGAAGACGAAACTCTCGCTGTACGCGGCGAAGCCTGGCGCCCATGGCGGGCCTATGGAGCGCTCAATCTCGCCATGGCGGGAATCACGGGCGCACAGTTGATGGAGAACGACGATGCGAAACATGCCGCCTGAGACCCTGACCCTCGACCGGATCGCCACGCCGGTTGGCGAGGTGCTGCTGGTGACCGACGCCGTCGGCGCCGTGCGTGCGCTGGACTTCGTCGACTACGCAGGGCGGATGACGCGCCTCCTGCGGCGGCATGCGCCCGGGGCGACCCTGGTCGAGGGACGCGCCCCGGAACCGGTGCGCAAGGCGGTCGAGGCATATTTCGGCGGTGATGTGCGGGCCCTGGACGGACTGTCGGTCCAGACCGGCGGCACCGACTTCCAGCGCTCGGTCTGGTCGGCGTTGCGGGCCATTCCGGCGGGCGAGACACGCAGCTATGGCCAACTGGCCGCGGCCATCGGTTCGCCCCGGGCCGTGCGGGCTGCGGGCCTGGCCAATGGTCAGAATCCGATCGCCGTCATCGTGCCCTGCCACCGGGTGATCGGCGCGAACGGAACCTTGACCGGCTACGCGGGCGGGTTGGAGCGCAAGCGATGGCTGCTGAGGCACGAAGGCGTTCGCGTCGCCTGAGCGCTCTTGACCTTCTCCAAGCTCCGGCCTGTGATAGCCGGGGACTTGGGGGGGACTCGCGGATGAAGATCAGTCTGGTGGCGATCTGTGGGCTGTTGGCGGCGGCGCTGGCGCCGGTGGCGGCGCACGCACAGGATGACGACTGGGAATTCGCCGAGGACGCAGGACAGCATCTTTCGATCGCCGCCGTCCGCTACGACGCGGGAATGGCGATCATCGTCCAGTGTCGGGCTGGCGCCTTGACAGCCGTGATGGCCGGCCTGCCCTCCACCGCTGAATTGCTCGAACTTCAGGCGACCCGCGCGGACGGTCGGCGGGACACGCAGACATGGAAGGCCGGAGGAGCGGCCGGTGCGTTCCGTAGCGAGACAGCGGCGCGCAATGTCCGGTTCATGCGGGGTGGCGGCGCCTATGGGCTCCGCACCGCCGTCGGGGCGCCGTCGGCGCTGACGACGACCTTCGATCTGCCGACGCAATCCGCCAATCTGGATCGTGTGCTCACCGCCTGCGGTTGGGCGCTGACGGACGACCGGGACCCGCTGACCCGCGCCGGCCGCTCGGTCTCGTTAACGGACCCGAACGCGCCAGCGCCTCGGCCTCCGAGACGAAGCGCTTCGCGCGATATCGCGGGGCAGGGTCGCCACGTCGACCGCCCGGCCCCGCGGCCATCAGGGCCGATGCCCGCCGAGCACCAGATCAGTTGCATCATCCGCAACCAGCACCTGACCGAATGCCGGCCGGATCATCCGCCGGCCGCCGGCGCACCGGCGGATCGGCATGCCACGGCGGGGCTGGAAGGCCATCAGATCTATGCAGCCGACGTCGCCGCCGAGGAAGGACGGGTCGTCTATGTGTCCGGCGGCCTGACAACGGTCATCGACTACCTTGCGGTCATTCCCGCCAGCTAGGCAGTGGACGGCAAGCCCTTGTATTCCTCCGTCATAGGCCTAGATTACCGCTGCTTATGCTGAAAGTGAGCATAAGTCGGCGGCGGTGAAGAAACCGACCGTCGTTTCTTCGGACCTCTGATTTGCTCAGATCGAGCAAAAGGGAATGATGATGGCGGACGGCGTGTTCGGTTTGTCGGCGGAACTGGAGCGGGAGACCGCACCGGTCTGGGCCAAGGTCCGGGATCATGTGACGCCGATGGAGTGGCCGGCGCAGGCTGCGCTGATCCACGAGATCAACGCCCTGAAGCGCGAGCGCGACGCGGTCATCCTGGCCCACAACTACATGACGCCCGAGATATTCCACGGGGTCGGCGACTATGTCGGCGACAGTCTGGGGCTCGCCAAGGAGGCCGCGCGCTCGAAGGCGAAGGTGATCGTCCAGGCCGGCGTGCATTTCATGGCGGAGACCTCGAAGATACTGAGCCCCGACAAGACGGTGCTGATCCCCGACCTCAAGGCAGGTTGCTCTCTGGCCGAGTCGATCACCGGCGCCGATGTGCGCCTGATCAAGCAGCGCTATCCGGGCCTGCCGGTGGTCACCTATGTGAACACCACCGCCGATGTGAAGGCCGAGACCGACATTTGCTGCACCAGCGCCAACGCCGTTCAGGTGGTGGAGTGGGCGGCCAGGGAATGGGGCGTCGACCGCGTCATCCTGATCCCAGACGAGTTCCTGGCGCGCAACGTCGCTGCCCAGACCAATGTCGGCATCATCGCCTGGAAGGGCCGCTGCATCGTGCACGAGCGCTTCACCGCCGCGGACATCGCCGAGATGCGCGCGGCCTATCCGGGGGCCGAGATCCTGGCCCATCCGGAATGCCCGGAAGAGGTTCTGTCGGCCGCCGATTTCGCCGGCTCGACCGCCGCCCTGACCGATTATATCGCCGCCAACAAGCCGAAGCAGGTGGTGCTTCTGACCGAATGCTCGATGGCCGCCAACATCCAGGGCGACGTGCCCGGGGTCAGCTTCATCGGCCCCTGCAACCTGTGCCCATACATGAAGCGGATCACGCTCGAGAACATCCGCGACTGCCTGGTCAACATGCAGTTCGAGGTGACGGTGCCGGAAGAGATGGCGGTGCAGGCGCGGCTGGCGGTGCAGCGGATGATCGACCTGCCGCCGCCGGCGATCCCGGCCCGGTACGACCTGTTCAAGGCCAAACACCATGTGGCGGTGGAGTTGATCTGATGCACTACGTGTCGCCCGTCAGGATGGTGGCCTCGGTCGATCACAAGAGCCTGCGGCTTGTCGCCCTGCTGGCCTTGTGGCTGCGGTCGGAAAAGGCCGCGTCGGCGGGATGACGGACGCTGATACGCCCCGCCCTGGCCCCTGGGACCCCAAGCCCGGCTCGGCGGAGCCGCCGCCCGCGATCCGACCGGAGTCGCCGCCCAATCCACGCGGGGTCCGGGCTCCACTGGACAAAGGCCAGCATCCCGTCTGGGCTGTCGTCTCGACGCTGCTGCTGGGCGGGCTGATCTGGTATCTGACCCAGAGCTGGGTGGCGGTCGTCGCCATCCTCCTCGGCCTGTTGGTCCACGAATACGGCCACGTGCTGGCGATGAACGCCTTCGGCATGGGGCCCGCGCGCATCTACGTCGTGCCGTTCCTTGGAGGCATGGCCAAGGCCAGCCGACGGGCCGAAAGCGAATGGCACGGCGTGCTGGTGTCGCTGGCCGGGCCGGCGTTCGGCCTGTTGGCGGCGATCCCCTTCTTCGCCCTGTTCCTCATCACGGGTGGGTCCCTGTGGCTGCAGGGCGTTTTCTATGTCGCCATGCTGAACCTGATCAACCTGGCCCCCGCGCCGCCGCTGGACGGCTCCAAGGCTCTGGGTCCGGTGTTGGCCCTGATTCATCCGACGCTGGAAAAGGTGGCGATGATCGCGGTTGGAATCGTGGCGGTCGTCTGGGGCGCCAGCAATGGAAGCTGGTTCTTCGCGGGCTTTCTGGCCTTGTCGCTGTACGGCCATCTGCGTCGTGGTCACTGGCGGCCCGAAGGCCGTCGGCTGACGGCGCCCGAGGCGGGCCGGAGCGTCGGCCTTTTCGCCCTGACCGCCGCAGCCTGCCTCGGCGTGGCGCTGGCGGGCTTGCTGCCGGTCGCCGGCTCGCTGGATCAGGCCATGACCTTCGCCGTCAGCTATTTCGAGTTCGGCCGATGAGTCGCATCTTCCACGACGGGCCGCTGATCATCGGCGGCGGGCTGGCGGGGCTTTCGGCCGCGCTGGAAGCGAAGCCGCGTCGGGTGCTGGTGGTGACGCCGGCGCCGTTGCTGGAAGCCTGCTCCTCGGCTTGGGCCCAGGGCGGGGTGGCGGCGGCTCTCTCGGCGGAGGACCGCCCGGCCCTGCATCTCGAGGACACCGAGGCCGCGGGCGCCGGCCTGGTCGATCACGCCGCAGCCGGCGTTCTGACCGACGACGGCCGGGCGACAGTCGAATGGCTGGCGGCGCTCGGCGCACCCTTCGATCGGGATACGGACGGCGGCTTCGCGGTCAGCCGTGAGGCGGCGCATTCGCACGCCCGCGTGGCCCGGGTCGGCGGCGACGGGGCCGGGCGGGCCATACTGTCGGCCCTCGTAACGACGGTTCGGGCCGCGCCGGACATCGAGGTCTGGGAGGACGGACGGCTGCGCGGCCTGATCCAGGACGCCTCGGGCCAGGTGTGCGGGGCCCTGATCGAGCGCGCCGGTCGTCTTGTCGAGGTGTTGGCCCCGGCGGTCGTTCTGGCGACAGGCGGCGCCGGCGGCCTGTTCGCCCGCACCACGACGCCCGCGACCTTGCTGGGCGAAGGGATGGCGCTGGCCTACGCCGCCGGGGCCGAGATTCTTGATCCGGAATTCATGCAGTTCCACCCGACCGCCATTGACGTCGGCCTGGATCCGATGCCGCTGGCCACCGAGGCGCTGCGGGGCGAGGGCGCGCGGTTGATCGACCGCGACGGCCGTTTCCTGCTGGGAGAGGCGTCGGACGCCGACCTGAAGCCGCGCGATGTGGTGGCGCGGGCGGTGCATGCGGCGCGGGCCGAGGGGCGCGGGGCCTTCCTCGACTGCCGCAAGGCCATCGGCGCGGCCTTCCCACACGAGTTTCCCGCTGTCTTCGGCGCCTGCATGCGGGCAGGGCTGGACCCGCGAGAAACGCCCATCCCGGTCGCGCCCGGCGCGCACTACCACATGGGCGGAATCGCGGCGGACGTGGATGGGCGCACGACTCTGGCCGGCCTGTTCGCGGTGGGCGAATGCGCGGCGACGGGGGTGCACGGCGCTAACCGTCTGGCGTCCAACTCCCTTCTGGAGGCCGCGGCCTTCGGGCGGCGAACGGGACGGGCGGCGGCGGGCGAGAAGGCTTTCGGCGGCCCATCGGTTCCGGTGGCGGTCCAACCCGACCTGACGCCCGACGCCCTGCGGACCCTGCGCGAGACGATGAGCGACGACGTCGGCGTGGTCCGCGACGGCGCGGGTCTGACCCGGGCGCTGGCGGTCATCGCGAGGCTGGAGGCCGAAATCCCCGGCGCCCTGCCGCTGACGGCGGCGCGGCTGATCGCCGAGGCAGCGCTGGCCCGGCGCGAGAGCCGGGGCGGTCACTATCGCTTGGACTGGCCAGCGACGGATGCGGTGGCGCGGCATACGCGGGTCCAGATGGCGGCGGCGTCGGTCGACCTCGGCGTTGCGGCGACAGGGTGAGACGATGATCCGACAGATTCCCGACCTGCTGCTCGAACCCGTGATCCTGGGCGCCCTCGCCGAGGACCTCGGCCGGGCGGGCGACGTCACGGCCCAGGCCTGTATCCCCGAAGGCTCCCGGATGCGGGCGGTGTTCGCGGCGCGCAATCCCGGGGTTCTGGCCGGCATCGACTGTATCCGCCTGACCGTGCTGGCCATGGATCCGGAGGCAGGGATCGACCTGAAACTGCGCGATGGGGACGCCTTTCAGACCGGAGCTGTGCTGGCCGAGGTCGAAGCGGACGCGCGGGCCTTTCTCGCGGCGGAGCGGACGGCGCTTAACCTGCTGGGCCGGCTGTGCGGGATCGCGACCCTGACGCGGGCCTATGTGGATGCGGTCGCGGGGACCGGGGCCCGTATCGCTGACACCCGCAAGACCACGCCGGGCCTGCGCGCGCTGGAGAAGCACGCGGTGGTCTGCGGCGGCGGGGTCAACCATCGCTTCGGTCTGGATGACGCCATCCTGATCAAAGACAACCATGTGGCTGTCTGCGGCGGCGTGGCGGAGGCGATCCGGCGGGCCAGGTCCGCGGCTGGACACCTCATGAAGGTCGAGGTCGAAGTCGATGGGCTCGACCAGCTGGACGCGGCCCTGGCCGAAGGACCGGACGTCATCATGCTGGACAATTTCACCCTCTCGATGCTGCGCGAGGCCGTGGCGCGGACGGCAGGGCGGATCGTGCTTGAGGCGTCGGGCGGCGTAACGCTGGAAACCGTGGGCGACATCGCCCGCACCGGTGTGGACGTCATCTCCGTGGGCGCCCTGACCCATTCGGCGCCGTCGCTGGACATCGGTCTCGACGCGCTTCCGGGCTGAAGGGCGAACGCCGCTCCGGAACGTCGCCGTCCGCCGTCTGTTCTAACG
>JBBRFV010000033.1:0-12385 GCA_038241335.1 Caulobacterales bacterium
TGTCGGTGTCGATGACGCGTGGGGTGCAGCGATTTTTGAAGAATTGCTCGACCACCCCATGCGCAATGAGGTGTCGGTCACACGCTCACTGGCGCACGTCACCGGCGCCCATCTCCATGAGGGCTGGGTAGCCTACAATCATAAGGATTCTCACGGTCGCAATATCCCGCAAAAGGTTGTCGATCTGTCCAAGGCACGGTCCCTTCCCGGCCGCCACAATGCGCAGAACGCGGCCTTCGCTTTCCTGATCGCCCATGACATGGGCATCCCGGATGAGCAGGCGGCCAAACATATCCTCTCCTTCCCCGGCCTCGCCCACCGCATGGAGACCGTCGGCCGCCTCGACTCAGTCCGCTTCGTCAACGACTCCAAGGCCACCAACGCCGACGCGGCGCGACAGGCGCTGGCCAGCTATCCCTCGTCGTTCTGGATCGTCGGGGGGCGGGCCAAGGAGGGCGGGATCGAGGACCTGCGCGACCTCTTCCCGCGCGTGGCCAAGGCCTATCTGATCGGCGAGGCGGCCGAGGATTTCGCCCGCACGCTCGGGGATACGCCCCACGTCATCTGCGGCGACATGGCCTGGGGCGTGCGCGCCGCCGCCGCTGACGCCGCCGCGACCGGAGGTGAACAGGTGGTGCTGTTGTCGCCCGCCTGCGCCAGCTTTGACCAGTACCCCGACTTCGAGGCGCGGGGCGAGGCGTTCCGCGCCGCCGTCCTGTCGCTGGGCGCCATTCCGGCCGGAAAATCATGACCCAGGGCTACACCCCCGCCTTCTCGCGCAACGACCAGGGGCCGATCGCCAAATGGTTCTGGACGGTCGATCGCGGCCTGCTGACCGCGGCCCTGACCCTGATGGGGCTGGGCGTGGCGCTGAGCTTCGCCTCGAGCCCGGCGGCCATCCTCGCCGACGAGTCGATCACCGACCCGTTCCACTATTCCTGGCGGATGATCATCTGGGCCTCGATGGGGCTCGGTATCATGCTGACCACCTCGCTGCTGTCGCCGCGCGGGGTGCGCAGGATCGCCCTGCTGGGGCTGCTGGGAGCCGTCGTGGTCATGGCCGCCCTGCCGTTCATCGGCGACACGGTGAAGGGCGCGGCGCGCTGGGTGAACCTGGGCCCGTTCAGTCTGCAGCCATCCGAATTCGCCAAGCCCAGCCTGATCGTCTTCGCCGCCTGGATGTTCGCCGAGGCGCAGAAGGGGCAGGGGGTGCCGGGAGTCAGCATCGCCTTCGCGGCCTATCTGGTCACCATCTTCCTGCTGCTGATCCAACCGGATATCGGCCAGACCCTGCTGATCACCACCACCTTCATGGCCGTCTTCTTCATGGCCGGGGTGCCGCTGAAGTGGATGGCCGTGCTGGGCGGATTGGTCATCGCCGGGGTCTGTTCGATCTATTTCCTGTTCGAACACGTGCGGGTCCGGCTGGCGAAATTCATGGCGCCGGGGGTCGAGGACACCCACCAGATCGACCGCGCCTCCGAGGCCATCCGCGCCGGGGGACTGGTCGGTCGGGGCGTCGGCGAGGGGGTGATGAAGCGCCATGTGCCCGACCTGCACACCGACTTCATCTATTCGGTCGGGGCCGAGGAATTCGGCCTGGCGCTGAGCCTGACCATGATTGGCCTCTACGCCTTCATCGTCATCCGCGGGATGCGCCGGGCGATGAAGCTGAACGACCCGTTCGAGCAGACGGCGGCGGCCGGCCTGTTCATGCTGATCGGTCTTCAGGCCTGCATCAACAACGCCGTGAACCTGAACCAGATCCCGACCAAGGGGATGACCCTGCCCTTCGTCAGCTACGGCGGCTCGTCGATGCTGGCCATGGGGCTGACGATGGGCTTCGCCCTGTCCCTGACCCGCCGCCGTCCCGGCGCCTACGAGCCGGGGGCCAGCCTGCCGCAGGGCCGGCGCATCCTGCCGTAGGTGTGGGACGCGTCCTGTTGAAAAGTGCTAGTGAGCAAGGGGTGAGCCGCTGTCGTCAACGGCGAGCGCGATCGCTCACCTCTTGCTCACGAGCACTCTTCACCCCTCCCGGACCGAACCGCAAATGAAGTCCAGAGTCTGTGTCGTCGCCGCCGGGGGCACCGGGGGCCATATGTTCCCGGCCGAGGCGCTGGCGCGCGAACTGGCCGGACGCGGCTGGCGCATCGTGCTGGCCACTGACCATCGCGGCGAGGCCTACGCCCAGGCCTTCCCCGCCGACGAACAACTGGCGCTCGACGCCGCCACGGGGCGCGGGCCGATCGGCATGGCCAAGGCGGGGGTGGCCATCCTGAAGGGGACGTTGCGGGCCCGGACCGCGCTGAAGCGGCTGGACGCGGCCGTGATCGTTGGCTTTGGCGGCTATCCGTCGGCGCCGGCCCTGCTGGCGGCGTTGAGTCAGCGACGTCCGACGCTGCTGCACGAACAGAATTCGGTGCTGGGCCGCACCAACCGCTGGTTGGCGCCCTGGGTCGGGGCCATCGCTTCGTCCTTCCCCTCGCTGCACAAGGTTCCGCAGGGCATGGGCGCGCGCGTCACCCTGGTGGGCAATCCGGTGCGGCCGGACATTCGCGCCCTCTACGACCGGCCCTTCGTCGCCCCGACGGGGAACCAGCCGATCCGCGTGCTGATCACCGGCGGCAGCCAGGGTGCGCGCATCCTGTCCGGGACCGCACCGCTTGCGCTGGCGGCCCTGCCCGAGGCCTTGCGTGCGCGCCTGAAGGTCCAGCAGCAGTCGCGGCCCGAGACCATGGACGCCGCCCGCCAGATTTATCTGGAGGCCGGGATCGAGGCCGAGGTCGCGCCCTTTTTCCGCGACATGGCCCAGCGGCTGTCCGCGGCGCATCTGGTCATCGGCCGGGCCGGGGCCTCGACCTGTTCCGAACTGGCGATCGCGGGCCTGCCGTCGATCCTGATCCCGCTGAAGATCGCCATGGACGACCATCAGCGCTTCAACGCCCGGAGCCTGGCTGACGCCGGCGGGGCGGAGGTGATGCTGGAGGGCGAGGTGACCGTTGAAGGCCTGACCGCGGCCTTGGCGGCCCTCCTGTCCAACCCGGACCGACTGGCGGCGATGAGCGCCGGCGCGCGCTCGGCGGCTTTGCCCGACGCGACGGCGCGGCTGGCGGACATGGTGGAAGCCGCGGCCCGCTAGCGCTACAGCTTGGCCATGCCGATCTTCGTCACCGACCTGACCCACGCGGTCTTCCAGCTCTGGCGCCAGTTCTACTGGCTGCCGGAATGGGTCGTGATCACCGGCATCACCGTGGGCTGCCTCTTCATCGGCTGGGCCGCGAACCAGATCGTCTTCGGCCTGCTGCAACTGGCTGTGCGCAAGCGCAGCCTGTTCTGGCGCGGCGCCGTCGGCCGGGGGCGGCTGAAGGTGCGGATCGCGGTGATGATCGCGGCGCTGGCGCTGGGCGTCACCGTCTCGCCGCTCGATCCCGAGCCGTCGCTTCTGATCCGCCAGACCCTGCTGTTCCTGTTCATCCTGACCATGGGCTGGATGATGATCGGGGCCAGCGACATGTGGGCGGTGGTCTATCTGCGCCGCTTCAACATGGCCGAGGAGGACAACCTCCTCGCTCGCAAGCATGTGACCCAGGCCCGGATCCTGCAGCGGGTGGCCGGCCTGCTGATCGGCATCGTCACCTTGGGCCTGGCGCTGATGACCATCGCCGAGGTGCGGCAATGGGGCATGAGCCTGCTGGCCTCGGCCGGTGTCGTGGGCATCATCGCCGGCCTGGCCCTGCAGCCGCTGCTGACCAACATGATCGCCGGGGTTCAGATCGCCACTGACCAGCCGATCCGGCTGGACGATTCCGTGGTCGTCGAGGGGGAGTGGGGCCAGATCGAGGAGATCACCTCGACCTATGTTGTGGTCAAGCTGTGGGATTGGCGGCGGATGATCCTGCCGCTCAGCTATTTCATCACCAAGCCGTTCCAGAACTGGACGCGCGAGACCGCACGGCTGATCGGTTCGGCCTTCCTGTATGTGGACTACGCCGCTCCCGTCGACCGGCTGCGCGCCGAGCTGGAGAGAATCTGCCGCGAAAGCGTCTTCTGGGATGGCGATGTGGTCAATCTTCAGGTCACCGACATCACCGACCGCACCGCCCAGATCCGTTGCCTCGCCAGCGCCCGCAACGCCCCGACCGCCTTCGACCTGCGCTGTGAGATCCGCGAGAAGATGCTGGCCTTCATGCGCGATGAATGCCCGGAGGCCCTGCCGAAACAGCGGCAGTTGAACGCCGGACTGCCCGAGACCTAGCCGGCCAGTTGCGCTCGCCCGACCCTGACCGCCGCCGCCAGATTGTCGGCGTCCGCCTCGCCTGCGGAGGACGGATCGCAGGCGACGGCCAGCAGCTCCGCCGCGTCGCCGCCGGGAGCAGCGTCGTAGGCGGGCTGTGTATCACGGGTCGCCGGCCCTTCAGCTCCGCCTTCACGCACCGAGGCGAAGTCCAGCCTGTCCGCCGTGCGGGCGCGGCAGTCGAACCGCCACCACGACCAGCCGCCCCAGTAGCGGGTCTCGCCGACCGCGAACCTGTCCTCGACCACCTGAAGCGACCGCATCCTCACCCCGTCGCCGTCGGGCCGGATGGTGGACAGGTCGGCGAAGACCGCGAAACGGCCGACGCCGGTCAGCACCAGCCGGGGGCTCGTCGGCTGGGCGCAGGCGGCGCCGGAGAGGGCCAGAACCCCGCCGATCGCGACAGCTTTCATTAACCGCATCCGCAAACCTGACCTTCAGCGACCCTCCGCCATAACATCGTCATGTACCACGAGCAGGCCCGGTTCGATCCCACCAACGCCATGCCGGACCGGCGGCGCAAGCCACGGCGTCCGCATCGCACGGTGCGTCGGCAGGGCGAGCGGGTCACGATGCTGGGCGAGGCCATCGATCTGGTCCGGCCCGAGGAGGTTTTGCGCCAGGTCCAGGACTGGGTGCTGGAGGGCGTCCAGGCGGTGGTGGCCAACCACAATCTGCACAGCCTGACCCTGATCCGCCGCGATCCGGCGATGCGCGCCTTCTACGACCAGGCCGATATGGTCCAGCTGGATTCGACCCCGCTGATGTGGTTCGGCCGTCTCAAGGGCCTGCCGGCGAAATCCTGCCTACGCTCGACCTATCTGGACTGGCGCGACTATTTCTGGAGCATGGCCAACCGGCTGGGCTGGCGGGTCATGTATGTGGGCGGCGCGCCGGGCGTGGCCGCCGAGGCCGCGAGCCGCCTGACCACTCGTTATCCCGGAGCCGCCATCGCCACCCGGGACGGCTATTTCGACATGGACGGCGCCGAGAACGGCGGGGTTCTGGCGGCCATCAACGGCTTCCAGCCCCACATCCTGTTCGTCGGCATGGGCATGCCGCGCCAGGAGGCGTGGATCGCGAAGAACCTCGAGGCCCTGCCGGAATGCGTGATCTTCAACGTCGGCGCGGCCTTCGACTATGAGGCGGGTGTCCAGAACGCCGCCCCGCGCTGGATGGGGCCGTTGGGCCTCGAATGGATGTTCCGGCTGGCGTCCGATCCGAAGCGGCTGTTTGTCCGCTACTGCGTCGAGCCTTGGGGCCTGATCGGGCCGGCGATCGCGGACCTTCGCGGGCGCTAGGCCACCAGCGTTTCGGCCTGGGTAAGGTCGACGCTGACCAGCTGCGACACGCCGCGCTCGGGCATGGTGACGCCGTACAGACGGTCCATCCGGCTCATGGTCACCGGATTGTGGGTGATGACGATGAAGCGGGTGTCGGTGCGGGTGCGCATCTCGTCGAGCATGCGGCAGAAGCGGTCGACGTTGGCGTCGTCCAGCGGCGCGTCGACCTCGTCGAGCACGCAGACGGGCGCGGGATTGGCGAGGAAGACGGCGAAGATCAGGGCCGCAGCGGTCAGCGCCTGTTCCCCGCCGCTCATCAGGCTCATCACCGCCAGCCGCTTGCCGGGCGGGCAGGCGTAGATCTCCAGACCGGCCTCCAGCGGATCGTCGCTCTCGACCAGTTTCAGCTCGGCCTGGCCGCCGCCGAACAGGGCTTCGAACAGGGCCTTGAAGTTGTCGTTGATGATGTCGAAGGCGGCGATCAGCCGTTCGCGGCCCTCGGCGTTCAACTCGTCGATGCCGTCACGCAGCCTGGCGATGGCGTTGGTCAGATCCGAGCGCTCGACCTTCATGGTGTTGAGCCGGTCGCCGTATTCATTGGCCTCGTCCTCGGCCAGCAGGTTGACCGCGCCGAGGGCCTCGCGCTCGCGCTCCAGCCCGTACAGCAGGTTCTCGGCCCCGGCGGCGTCCGGCGGGCGGGCGATGGCGTCGTCTGTCAGCTTCTGCGCCAGATCCTCGGGCGACATCTGCGCCGTCTCACGGACGTTGGCCTCGGCCTCGGCGAGCCGTTCAGAGGCCGCCTCAGCCCGCGCGGCCAGCCCGGCCCGCGCTTCACGTGCGGAGGAGGCGAGCGTATCGGCGGCGCGCGAGGCCCGGTCGGCCTCGCCGGCCTCGCCCTCGGCCACGGCCAGGGCGTCGGCGGCGGCCTTGCGACGGGTCTCGGCCATGGTCAGGGAGTCGAGCAGGGACGAGCGTTGGGCGGCCAGCTGTTCGGGCGCGTCCGACGCGGCCTTGAGCCGTGCGGCGGTCTTTTCCGCGTCCTTCGCCAGCGCCGCGATCCGCGCCGTGGCGTCCCTGGCCCGGGCGGCCCAGCCGTCGCGTTCGCGGGTCAGGCCGTCTCGCCGGGCCTGTCGGCCGGCGACTTCGCGCGCCTCCGCGTCGCGTTCGACCCGCGCCGTGGCCGCCGTTCCGCGCGCCGTGTCCGCCGCCGCGCGGGCGTCTGTCAGGTCGCCGCGCAGGGCCTCCAGGGTCTCGGACGGAGCCTGCGTCCCCTCGGCTTCGGTCAGGGCCGTGGCCGCCGCCTCGACCTCGGCGGTCAGGCGGGTCAGGGTTTCGTCGAGGGCCTGGGCCCGGGCTTCCTTGCGCGCCTGATCGCGGCCCAGCGCTTCGACCCGATCGCGGGTGGCGGCGACGGCCTTGTCGAGGGCGAAGGGCGCGGCGCGGGTGGTCTTCACCGTCTCCTCGGTGGCGCGGAAGGCCTCAGTCGCGGCCTTGAGCGCGGTCTGGGCGGCGTCCAGCGCCGGCTTGCCGGCGTCGATCTCGGCCTCCAGCTCGGACAGCCGCCCGCGTTGCTCCAGTCGGACCGCGGCGGGGCGCGGGGCCTCGGCGCGCTGCACGAAACCGTCCCAGCGCCACAGGTCGCCCTCACGGGTGACCAGACGGGCCCCGACGGGGAGGCTCCTGGCCAGCCGCTCGATGTCGCTGCGGTCGGCCACGCCGCACAGGGCGAGGCGGGCCTTCAGCTGGTCGGGAGCGGAGACATGGTCGCCCAGCGGGGCGACGCCCGCCGGCCAGGCCGGGGCGGGGACGTCCGCCCCGGCCCAGTAGGCGGCGGCGGCCTTGTCCAGCGCCGCGTCCAGATCGTCGCCGAAGGCGGCGGCCAGGGCGGCCTCATAGCCCTTGTCAGCCCCCACCCGGTCCAGGGCCGGAGCGTGCTCGCGCCGGCCCTGCACCAGCAGCTGGGCCAGGCCGCGCGCCTCGGTCTGCAGCCGACCCAGCCGGTCCTCGGCGGTGCGGGCGTCGGTGCGGGCCTCCTGTTCGGCGCGGGCGCGGTCGCCCCGGTCGGCCTCGGCGGCCTCGACGGCCGAACGGGCTGCGGTCAGCGCGGCCTGGGCCGTCTCCAGCGCGGCCCTGGCGGTCTCGATCTCGGGGGTTTCCAGCGGCCCGAGGGCGGCGCGTTCGTTGCGGGCGGAGGCCCGCTGGGCCTCGGCCCGGGCGACGCGGGCCTCGGCGTCGCGCTTGCGGGCGTTTTCGGCCGAGACCCGCGCCTCGATGGCCGCGACGGCGCCGGCCACGCGCTCGACCTCGGCGTCGGCCGCCTTGCGGGCGTCCTCCGCGGCGGCGAGGGCGGCGTCCAGTTCGGGTCCGCGCGTCGGGGCCCCGGTCATTTCGGCGGTGAGGACCTCAAGGGCGGCGGTCAGCCGGGCCAGCTCGGCCCCGGCGTCGCCGGCCATGGCGGTTTCGCGCTCGCTGTCCGTGGCGATGCGGACGCCCTCGGCGGTCAGCCGCTCGACCTCGGCGCGGGCGGCCTGTTCGGCCATGTCCAGCCGGTCGCGCTCCAGCGAGGCGCGGTGCAGCAGGGCGCCGGCGACGGCGTCCTCTTCGCGGGCGGGCTTGAGAGCCTCTTGCGCCGACAGGGCCGCAGTCTGGGCCTTGGCCGCCGCCGTTGCCGCTTCGGCCACCGCGCGGTCGGCGTCGGCCAGCTCGTTCGCCGAGCCCTCCGCCGCCAGCCGGGCGTCGTTCCAGCGGACGTAGAGCAGGGCGGCCTGCAGGGCGCGGATTTCGGCGGAGATCTTCTTGTATTTCTCGGCCTGCCGCGCCTCACGTTTTAGCCGCGTCAGGGTGGTCTCGAGCTCGCGGCCGATGTCGTCCAGTCGTTCGAGATTGGTCTCGGCCGCCTTGAGCCGCAGCTCCGCCTCGTGACGGCGGGTGTGCAGGCCGGCGACGCCGCCCGCCTCCACCAGAATCCGGCGGCGGTTCTGGGGCTTGGCGGCGATCAGTTCGCTGATCTGGCCCTGGCGCACCAGGGCGGGGCTGTTGGCCCCGGTCGAGGCGTCGGCGAACAGCAGTTGCACGTCGCGGGCGCGGACCTCCTTGCCGTTGATGCGATAGGTCGAACCCTGGCCGCGGTCGATGCGGCGCGAGACCTCCAGCACGGGTGAGTCAGTGAACGGCTGGGGCGCCTTGCGCTGGGCGTTGTCGATGGTCAGCTGGACTTCGGCGTGGTTGCGCGGCGGGCGGTCGGCGGCTCCGGCGAAGATGACGTCGTCCATGCCCTGGCCGCGCATGGCCTTGGCCGAATTGGCGCCCATGACCCAGCGCAGGCCCTCCAGCACATTGGACTTGCCGCAGCCGTTGGGGCCGACGATGCCGGTCAGACCCGCCTCGATATGCACCTCGGACGGATCGACGAAGGATTTGAAGCCGACGAGCCGGAGGCGCTGGAACTGCATGGCGGGCCTAGCGGGCGGCGGCCGCGCGGACCGCCGTTTCCAGTCCGCCGAGGGTCGGGTCCTCGACGACGCGGCCGTTGACGACGAAGGCGGGCGTGGTGTTGATCCCGGCCGCCGTGGCCCCGTTGATGTCGGTGTTGATCGCCGCGCGGGTGGCCGGGGTGGTGGCGCAGGCGTCGATCTGGGCCCGGGTCCGGCCGCTGACGGCGACGGCGGGCGCGTACCAGGCGTCCAGCGTGCCGCCGTAGCGCACGGCCTGCTGGCCATGCATCAGGGCCGCGGCGACGTCGAAGAACCGGGCCGGGGCCGCACAGTGGGCCAGCGAAGCGGCCGGAAGCGACATTTCCTCGGGCGGCGTCGGCAGGTTGCGGAACACGTAGCGCACCTGCCCCGTGTCGATCAGCCGGCGCTTGAACTCCGGATAGACGAAGGTGTGCCAGTCCGCACAGTGGGGGCAGGCGAACGAGGCGTATTCGATCACCGTGACCGGGGCGTCGGCGCGGCCCTCGACGCGGTCGGCGGCCGTCACAGGGGGCGCCGCCGCCGGGTCGGGTGCGGGGGCCGGGGCCCCGGCGGTCAACGCCAGAAGCGCGACCGCCAACAGGATGCGGCGGGGCCCGATCACGATGGCCTCAGCCCTTGGCCAGTTCGGCGTCGATCGCCTTGGACAGGTCGGCCATGCTGGCGCCGCTCTCCGACCCCGGGGTGATCACGGTGACGCCATTGACGAAGAAGGTCGGGGTGCCGGTGACGCCGATCTTCTGGGCGGCCTTGAAGCGGGCGTCGGCGGCCTTCTGGGCGGCCTCATTGGTGATGCAGGCCGAGACCTGCTGCTCGTTCAGGCCGACGGCCCCGCCGACGCGATACAGGGTGGCGCGGGGCTCTTCCGCACCGGTCTGCCAGCCGGCCTGGCTGGCCATGATCTCGTGGATGACGTCGAAATATTTGCCCTGCGGCGCGCAGCGGGCCAGCAAGAAGCCGGCCACGGCCACATTGGCCGGCGGCGTCGGCAGTTCGCGGAAGATGTAGCGGACCTTGTTGGTGTCGACATAGGCGGCCTTGAACGCCGGCCAGGTCTCCTGCTGCCAGGCGGCGCAGTGGGGGCAGGTGACCGAGGCATATTCGATCACCGTGACCTTGGCGCCCTCGGCGGCGCCCATGGCCATGTCGCCGTCGGCCGCGGCGCTCTTGCCGCCGCCGCAGCCGGCCAGGGTCGCCACGGCGGCCAGGGCCGCGGCGGTCATCGCCGCGCGGCGGCTCATGTCGGCGTAACGGGTCATCGGCGAATTCCTGTACAGGGCGGGGTGAGAAGCTTTGCGCGATTCCCCCATGGTCGCGCTAGTGCTGGTTTTCGAGAACAGGTGCGGCGAAGTTTTGTCAACGCCGTCGAGGCGCGCGTCGGTCGTCAGCGGTGGGATGGTAACCGGAAATCAAAGCCGATGTTGGCGGCGATCGTCAGCACGATGTAGAGACCGGCGCCGGCGAACAGGATCAGTGCGCCTGTGGTCCAGCGTCGACGGGTCATCCGCCGCTTCCGTCTTCGCTCAGAACCGCCCGGCCGAGGCGTTCCAGCGCGCCTTTCAGCCCCTCAGGGGCCGCCTCCAGCGAGGCCTTCAGTTCCGCCTCCGCATGGGCTGGCAGGGGCGGCGTCCTGCGTCGGCGAGCCGGGGGCGCCGCAAGGTCGGGCGGCGGCTTGACCGGTCCCTGGGCGATGCGCAGCTTGTCGACGCTGCCGGGGCCGAGGAACAGGTTCACGCGGGCGAGGATGTCCTCGGATTGATGCTGCACCAAGAGGGCGGCGGGGCCGGCCACGCGCAGCTCCAGCGTGCCGCCCGCGCCGCCGCGGCCCTTGGTCAGCTTCTGGGGGCGGGTGACGCGCGCCAGACGGTCGCCGACGATCTCGCGCCAGCGCGGCTCAAGCCCCGAGGCGCCGCGGCCAAATTTGGCGTCCAGCTCCTTGATCAGCCCCTGCAGCGCGCGGCCGGCCTTGGGCGCGGGGCGCGGCGCCGGGCGGGTGCGACGGCGCGACAGGATTTCGCGGACCTCGGCGTCTGTGGGCAGCGGGCGGGGCATTTCTGATCTATAGCGCGGACGATGCTTCCCGTCTCCGCCCTCCGCGCCGCCCTGCTGGACTGGTACGACGCCCATGGCCGGACCCTGGCGTGGCGCAGCGCGCCCGGCGCGGCGGCCCCCGATCCCTATCGGGTCTGGCTGTCCGAGGTGATGCTGCAACAGACCACCACGCCGCACGCGACGCCCTATTTCCGGGCCTTCACCGCCCGCTGGCCGACCGTTTCCGATCTGGCCGCCGCCGAGGACGCCGCGGTCATGGCCGCCTGGGCGGGGCTGGGCTACTACGCCCGCGCCCGCAACCTGCTGGCCTGCGCGCGAGCCGTGGCCGGCCAGCATGGGGGCGTCTTTCCCGACACGGAAGCCGGCCTGCTGGCCCTGCCGGGCGTGGGCGCCTACACCGCCGCCGCCGTGGCCGCGATCGCCTTCGGCCGCGCGGCCAATGTCGTGGACGGCAATGTCGAGCGGGTCATGGCCCGGCTGTTCGCGGTCGAGACGCCGCTGCCCGCCGCCAAGCCGGAACTGAAGCGGCTGGCCGGCTCGCTCGTGGCCAATGACCGCCCCGGCGACTGGCCCCAGGCTCTGATGGACCTCGGGGCCACAGTATGTCGGCCCGGTAGGCCGCTGTGCGAGGCCTGTCCGTTGACCCGCTGGTGCGCCGCCTATGACTCGGGCCATCCCGAGCGCTGGCCGCTGAAGACGAAGAAGGCAGACCGCCCCCATCGCACCGGCGTCGCCTGGGTGCTGCGTGACAGACAGGGGCGGGTGGCGCTGGTGCGCCGGCCCGACAGGGGCCTGCTGGGCGGGATGACGGGCCTGCCAACGTCGGAGTGGGGCATTTCACCGGCCGAGGCCCTGCCGCCGGTCGACGCGGACTGGCGCGAGGCGGGGACGATCGAGCACGTCTTCACCCATTTCTCGCTGACCCTGACAGTGCGGGTCGCCGAGGGGACCGGCGACTTCCTCTGGACCGATTCGGAAGCGGCGCTGGCGGCCCTGCCAACGGTGTTCAGGAAGGCGCTGGAGCGAGGCCTGGCCTAACGGACGGTCCGCACCGACACGCTGCCTTCGCGGCGCTGGGGCAGGACCACGGTGTGGGTACCGATCTGCTGGAAGGCGAGATCGACCACGCCGTCGCCGACCTGAAGATTGGTGATGTTCAGCCGGTCGATGCCCGAAGGCAGAACGGGGTCGTCGATCTGCACCGTTCCGGCAATGGCGTCGATTCCGACCCCCAGCGACGCCTGTAGCATCATGAACACCGACCCCGCCGCCCAGGCCTGGGG
>JBBRFV010000034.1:0-12096 GCA_038241335.1 Caulobacterales bacterium
GTCCAGCCGGCCGTGTTCAATGACACCGCTCGCAGTGCGATCAGCGATCCCGCTGTGGCCGCAGCCGTCTTCGGCCTTGCCGCCAACCAGGTCTCGGAACCGGTCCAGGGCCGAATCGGCTTCACCGTCGCCAAGGTCACCGGCATCGCCGCCGGCCACCCGGCCACCCTGGCCGAGGTCCGGCCGCAGCTGATCGAGGAACTCCAGTCCGAAGCCGCCCGCGCCCGCACCTTCGAGCGGGTGACCCAGTATCAAAACGCCCGCACCGCCGGGAAGGCGATGGACGAGGCGGCCCGGCTGTCCGGCGGTCGCGTCATCCAGCTGCCGCCCGTCGCCCAGGACGGCCGCATGCGCAACGGCCAACAGCTCAACGCCCCGCCGCAGGTCCTCGAGAACATCTGGAAACTGGGCAAGGCCGCCGAGAGCGATGTGATCGACGCCGGCCAGGGCCAGTATTTCGCCCTGCGGGTCGACGACATCATTCCGGCCGCCGTGCCGCCCCTGGCCGATATCCGCGCTCCGCTGAGCGCCGAATGGACCCGCCGGGAGAACGCCCGCCTGATGTTGAACAAGGCTACGGCGCTCGAAGCCCGTATCCGCGGCGGCGAGGACATCGCCGCCGTCGCCCGCTCGGTCGGCGCCACCCTGACCACCCGTCCCGGCATGCAGCAGACCCAGCCCGTACAGGAAGCTGTCGGCCAGGGCGTGCTGCAGGGCGTGTTCAGTTCGGGCCGAGGCGAGGTCTTCTCCGGCGCCGGCGCGGGCGACGCCTATGTCGTCGGACGGGTTGAACGGATTTCGGCGGCGGTGCCGGCGCTGGCAGCGCCGCTTGTGGATCAGATCCGCGACCGCGTGCTCCAGCAGTCCGCCCAGGCCATCGCCGAACGCGCCATCATCTCCGGCGCGGACCGGTCCAAGGCCCGCTACGACCTCGCCCAGGCCCGCGCCGCCCTCGGCCTGGCGCCCGAGGAAGCCGCTCCGGCCACCGGCTCCGCACCGGCGGCTCCCGCTCCGGCGCAATGATCGAAGACCGGTCGGCCGCCCCGGACCTGTTCGCTTCCGACTGGGCGGCCGGCCGACCGCAGGTGGTCGTCCGCCGTCTGGTGGACGACCTCGAGACTCCCGTCTCGGCGTTTCTGAAAGTCGGCCACAGTCGAACCCACGCCTTCCTGCTGGAGTCGGTCGAGGGCGGCACGGTCAATGGCCGCTATTCGATCATCACCCGCGAGCCGGATGTCGTCTGGCGCTGCCGGGATGGTCGGGTGGAACTGGCGCGTGGTCCGGACATCGCCACGGGGGGATTCGTCGCCGGGGCGAGCGATCCCCTGACGTCGTTGCGCGCATTGATGGCCGCGTCACGCTTCACTTTGCCGGCCGACCTGCCGCCGATGGCCGCCGGCCTGTTCGGCGTGTTCGGCTACGACATGGTGCGGCTGCTCGAGCCGTTGGGACCGCCCAATCCCGATCCTCTCGACCTGCCGGACGCCGTCCTGACCCGGCCGGCGCTGGTGGCCATCTTCGATTCCGTCAAGCACGAGATCGTCCTGGTCTCCGCCGCCTATCCGGACAGCGGCCTGGACGCGGAGGCGGCCTTCGCAGCCGCAACCGCCCGGCTGGACGCCTTCGAAACGGACCTGCGCAGGCCCTTGCCGGCCCTGCCCGCGCCGGTCGAGGCCCCAGGCCCGGCCTTTCTTTCGCCCGTGGACGCCGCGGCATTCAGCGCACTGGTCGCCCGCGCCAAAGACTACATCGCCGCCGGCGACATCTTCCAGGTCGTGGTCAGCCATCGGTTCGCCGCGCCGTGGACCGCCGATCCGTTCGCCTTCTACCGCTCGCTGCGCCGCCAGAACCCGTCGCCCTACCTGTTCTTCCTCGATTTCGGCGACTTCCAACTGGCCGGCTCCAGCCCGGAAATCCTGGTCCGCCTCAAGGACGGCCGGGTCACCATCCGCCCGCTGGCCGGCACCCGTCCGCGCGGCGACACCCCCGAGGCCGACCGCGCGCTCGAGGCCGAGCTTCTCGCCGATCCCAAGGAGCGGGCCGAGCATCTAATGCTGCTCGATCTGGGCCGCAACGACGTCGGCCGGGTCGCCGCGCCGGGCACGGTCGAGGTCACGGAAAGCTTCAAGGTTGAGCGCTACAGCTCTGTCATGCATATTGTTTCCGACGTTCAGGGCCAGGCCGATCCGCGTCTGGACGCCGTCGACACCCTGCTCGCCGCCCTGCCCGCAGGCACCCTGTCCGGCGCGCCCAAGGTGCGGGCCATGGCCATTATCGACGAACTGGAGAGCGAGAAACGGGGTGTCGGCTACGGCGGCGGCGTCGGCTACATCTCAGCGGGCGGCGAGGCCGACATCTGCATCGTGCTCCGAACAGCCTTGTTCGCCGACGACCGCATCTTCGTCCAGGCCGGCGCGGGCGTGGTGGCCGACAGCGACCCGGTCGCCGAATATGCCGAGACACAGGCCAAGGCTCGCGCCCCGATGCGCGCCGCCGAGGAGGCCTGGCGCTATCCGTCCGGCAATCGCTAGGGCTGGGGCGAGGCTGCGGCTGCGGCGCGGGCCGGATCGGCGAAGCGCACCCCGGGCCCCAGAACCATCACCCCGGCCATCAACACGGCGGCCGTAGCGGCCAATGCGGCAGCGCCCAGCGTCCCCCAGGGGTTCGCCGCGACCGTCCGGGTCGACGTCAGCAGGTGACGCGCCTTCGCGATGCTTGTTTCGGTCATGGAACCCTCCCGCTTGATGGCTCCAGTTCGGCGAGATTTGGTTAACGCCGGCTTACCGGCGCAAACCCTTGGCGCGCGGGCCTGCAGACCCTAGAAGCGAGCCCATGATCCTCGTCGTCGACAACTACGACAGCTTCACTTGGAACCTCGTCCACTACCTCGCGGAGTTGGGCGCGCAGACCCGTGTGGTGCGCAACGACGACCTGACCGCCGCCGAGGCCCTAGCCCTGAGGCCCGAGGCCCTGCTGCTGTCGCCCGGCCCGTGCACGCCGAACGAGGCCGGCATCTGCCTGGCTTTGCTCGACATGGCGCCGCCGGACCTGCCGATCTTCGGCGTCTGCCTCGGCCATCAGGCCATGGGTCAGGCCTTCGGCGGCGAGGTGATCCGCGCCAAGAGCCTGATGCACGGCAAGACCTCGCCCATCGAACATGAGGGCCGCAGCGTCTTCAAGGGACTGCCCTCCCCCTTCACCGCCACCCGCTACCACAGCCTCGCCGTACGCCGCGAAACTGTTCCTGATGTGCTGGAGATCACGGCCTGGACCGCCGATGGCGAGATCATGGGCCTGGCGCACCGGACGCGGCCGATCCACGGCGTTCAGTTCCACCCGGAATCCATCGCCACTGAACACGGCCACGACCTCCTGGCGAACTTCCTCGATCTGGCCAACATCAAACGCCGGGCGATGGTCTGATGGCAGAAGGCTTCAAACCCCTTCTGGCGAAGCTCGTTGATGGCCAGGTACTGTCGACCGAAGAGGCCCACGCCTTCTTCGCCGCCTGCCTGCGCGGCGAGCCCACGCCCGCCCAGGTCGCCGCCGCCGTCACCGCCCTGCGCATCCGCGGCGAGACGGTCGAGGAAATCGCCGCCTTCGCCACCGCGATGCGCGAGGCCGCCCGCACGCTCGACCATCCCTATGACGCCATCGACACCTGCGGCACCGGCGGCGACGGCCAGCACACCTTCAACATCTCGACCGCCGCCGCGCTGGTGCTGGCCGGAGCCGGGCTGAAGGTCGCCAAACACGGCAACCGGGCCATGAGCTCGAAGTCGGGCTCGTCCGACGTGATGTCGGTCCTCGGCGTCAACCTCGCCGCCACCCAGGCCCAGCAACTGCGGGCGCTCGACGAAGCCGGAATCGCCTTCCTGTTCGCCCCGACCTATCACGGAGCCATGCGTCACGTCGGTCCGGTTCGGGCTGAGATCGGTTTCCGGACGGTTTTCAATCTTCTCGGCCCGCTTTCGAACCCGGCGTCTGCGAAACGACAGGTCATGGGCGTCTATGATCCGCGCCTGCTGCAGCCGCTGGCTGAGGTGCTGGGCCGACTGGGCGCCGTGCGCGCCTGGACCGTCCATGGTCAGGGCCTCGATGAACTGACGACCACTGGCCCGACCGAGGTGGCCGAGTGGAGGGACGGCGCCGTTCGCCGGTTCACCGTGACTCCGGCGGACGCCGGCCTGCCGCTGGCCCGGATCGAGGATCTGCGCGGGGGCGACGCCGATCAGAACGCCGTCGCCCTGCGCGCCCTGCTGGACGGAGCGACCGGAGCCTACCGCGACATCGTCCTGCTGAACGCCGCCGCCGCCCTCGTAGTGGGCGATCGTGTCGCCGATCTGGCCCAGGGCGCGACATTGGCGGCGGCCGTGATCGACGACGGCCGCGCGGCCCGGGCCCTCGACGCCCTCGTCCGCGTCACCAACACGCCGGTCGAGGACGAGCCGGCGTGAGCGACATCCTCGACCGCATCGCCGCCTACAAGCGCGAGGACGTGGCCGGCCGGAAGGCCGCGACCTCCCTCGCCGCGCTTGAGGCCCGGGCCGGGCAGGCGACGGCCCCACGCGGCTTTCGCGCCGCCCTCGCCACGCCTCCGGTCGCGGGCCGTCCGGGGCTGATCGCCGAGATCAAGAAGGCCAGCCCGTCCAAGGGACTGATCCGCGCCGACTTCGATCCTCCGGCGCTGGCCCGCGCCTATGAGGCGGGCGGCGCGGCCTGTCTGTCCGTCCTCACCGACGGCCCCAGCTTCCAGGGCGACGACGCCTTCCTGATGCAGGCGCGAGCCGCGACCGCCCTGCCCTGCCTGCGCAAGGACTTCCTGGTTGATCCCTGGCAGGTGGCCGAAAGCCGGGCGCTGGGCGCCGACTGCATCCTGATCATCCTCTCAATGGTCGATGACCTCCTGGCCGCCGACCTGCTGTCAGAGGCGCGCCACCTTGGGATGGACGCCCTGATCGAGACCCACGACGAAGCCGAAATGGCTCGCGCAACGGTGCTGGGCGGCGACCTGATCGGGGTCAACAACCGGTCGCTGCGGACGTTCGAGGTCGATCTGGCGATCACCGGACGGCTCGCGGCCATGGCCCCGCCCGAGGCCCTGCTGGTGGCAGAGAGCGGCGTCTTCACGCCGGCGGATGTCGCGCGTGCCTCCGCCGCCGGCGCCCGCGCTGTTCTGGTGGGCGAAAGCCTGATGCGTCAGGCGGATGTGGAAGCCGCGACACGGGCGCTGCTGGCCTAGCTAGCCTTTCGACCGCTCGACCGTGTCGACCGACGGATTGGTGCGCAGCGCCGCCATGATGGCGGTGGCGTGTTTGGCGTCCTCGACCTCCATGTCGATGTCGACGTCGAAGAAGTCTTGCTGCCGGTGGCTCATCACCAGGTTCAGGATGTTGCCGCCAGCCTCGCCGATGATGGTCGCCACCTGGCCCAGCACGCCGGGCGCGTTCTTGATCGTGGCGCGGATGCGGGCCGCGGCCACGGCGCCCTGTTCGGCCTGGGCGGTCCACTGCAGGTCCTGCCAGACGGAATCGTCGTCGGCGAAGTCCGCCAGCTTCTGGCAGTCAATGGTGTGCACCGTCAGGCCGGATTCCGGCTCGAGGATGCCGACGATCCGGTCGCCGGGAACGGGCGAGCAGCAGTGGCCGAAATGGACGCTGACGCCCGGCGTCAGCCCGCCGCCGCGCACGAACAGCCGACCCTGGTCGGACCCGATGCGCTTGCGGTCCGGACCGGCCTTGAGGCGGCCTTTCAAGGCCGGGAACAGGGCCTCGCCGACCTTGGCGGCGGACAGCCGGCCCCGGCCGATGGATTCGTAGAGGTCGTCCTCGGTGGCGATGGCGAAGGTCTCGAGCATGGGCTTCAGCGATACGTCGGCCGCCGCCTTGCCGGCGCGGGCCAGGGTCTGCTCCAGCGTCGCCCGGCCCAGTTTCAGGAACTCGCCGCGCTCGGTCGTTCGGATGTGGCGCCGGATGGCCGAACGCGCGCGGCCCGTGACCGTCAGCGAACGCCAGTCGGCCGGGATCTCGCGCTTGGCCCCGCGAATGACCTCGACCACGTCGCCGTTCTGCAACTGGGTGCGCATCGGCTTGAGTTCGCCGTTGATCTTCACCCCGACCGCCGTGTCGCCGACCTGGGTGTGGACCGCATAGGCGAAGTCCAGGGGCATGCCGCCGCGCGGCAGGGTATGCAGTTCCCCCTTGGGCGTGAACACGAACACCTGGTCGAGGTACATCTCCAGCTTGGCGTGCTCGACCCAGTCCTCGCCGCCCTCGCCGTGCTCGATGACCTGCACGAGGTGGCGAAGATTCTGCAGCGGGTCGCGCCCGCCGTCCCGCTCCATCGCCTCCTTGTCGAAGCCATAGGCCTTGTTCTTGTAGGCCCAGTGCGCCGCCACGCCGTCCTCGGCGACGCGGTCCATGGCGTCGGTGCGAATCTGCATCTCGATGCGAAGGCCCGAGGGGCCGACCACGGTCGTGTGCAGCGAGCGGTAGTTGTTCGACTTGGGCGTCGAGATGAAGTCCTTGAACCGCTCGGGCACCATCGGCCAGGCACGGTGGATTACGCCCAGGGCGCGGTAGCAGTCATCTTCGGCCTCGACGATCACGCGGAAGCCGTAGATGTCCGACAGGGATGAGAAGCCGACCGACTTGCGCTGCAGCTTGCGCCAGATCGAATAGGGCGTCTTCTGCCGGCCGAATACATGGGCGTGGACGCCCGCCTCTTCCAGCACCCGCTCGACCTCGCGCGACACGCCCTCGATGGCGCGCCCGTGCTCCAGCTTCAGGGCTTCCAGCCGGCGCTCGATGGCGGTGCGGGCGGTCGGGTTCAGGTGCTCGAACGCCAGCTCTTCAAGCTCGGAGGCGATCGAGTGGATGCCGATCGACCGGCCCAGCGGCGCATAGACCTCCAGCGTCTCGCGGCTGATCCGTTCGCGCTTGTCCGGCTTGACGAAATGCAGCGTCCGCATGTTGTGCAGACGGTCGGCCAGTTTCACCAGCAGGACGCGGACGTCCTTGGAGATGGCGAGGATGAATTTGCGCAGGTTCTCGGCCTGGCGCGTGTGCTCGGCCTGTAACTCCAGCCGGCTCAGCTTGGTCACGCCCTCGACAAGGCTGGCGATCTCCTCGCCGAACATGCCGGCGATGTCGTCGCGCGTGGCCGAGGTGTCCTCGACCACGTCGTGCAGCAGGGCGGTGACGATGGAGGCGGTGTCGAGCTTGTAGTCGGTCAGGATGCCCGCGACCTGGATCGGATGGGCGAAATAGGGATCGCCCGAGGCCCGCAATTGCGAACCGTGCATCTTCATCGCATAGACATAGGCCCTGTTCAGCAGGCCCTCATCCGCGGTGGGGTCATAGGCGTGCACCGCCTCGACCAGTTCGAACTGGCGCAAGACCTTGGAGCGCGGATGCGGGTTCTCGTCCTCCAGCGGACGGACGCCGTCGGGATCGTTGAGATTGGCAGCTAGAGGAGACGACGCGGACTGCCGCGCCGGCAGGATGGTGATACCGTTGGCGGAGTCAGCCGTCAGTACCGCTCCTCCTGCCCGCCGTCGCGGTCGCTTTGCAGCGCGCGGATCAGCTCGGCTTCCGCCATGTTCATGTGTTGCGGCTCGGCCAGCAGGGCAACGACCTCAGCCTCGTCCTCGGCTTCGGTGCGCTCGTCGACGCGTTGCAGCGCAACGATGACGGTCTCGCGCAGTTCGTCCGGAACCACGGTGTCCTCGGCCAGTTCCCGCAGCGCCACGACCGGGTTCTTGTCGTTGTCGCGATCGATGGTCAGGGCGGCGCCGTTGGCGATGGCCCGGGCGCGGTTGCCCGCGAGCAGAACCAGGCCGAAGCGGTTCGGCACCTTCTCGATGCAGTCTTCGACAGTGACGCGGGCCATGAAAATCCTCGGACGCGGGGGAGAACCACGCAAAATAGAGTGTTGGACTGAATTGTGCAACGCCACATGCACGGGAATGAGGCGGTCGGAAACCGTTCGCTCAAACCGGGCGGGCGTCGGTCCCCACCGAACTGCTCTGGTTGAGGACCTCGGCCGTCAGCCCTGACACCGGATGCGTCCACCCGCCGGCGATCTCCGCCAGCGGTCCCATGACGAATTTGCGGTCGGCCGCGCGGGGATGCGGCAGGATCAGGCCGTCGAGGTCGCCGGTCAGCCGGCCGTAGGCGATCAGGTCGAGGTCCAGCACCCGCGGCGCGTTCGGCCTCGTCCGTTCCCGACCAAACGCCTCCTCGACGAGGCCGAGAGCCCGCATCAGGGCGTGCGGATCATGCTCGGTCCGCACCAGAACGACTCCGTTCAGGAACGGCGGGTCATTCGGGTCGGGCCAGGCCGCCGAGCGCCACCACGACGAACGGGCCATGACGTCGATCCCGTGCGGCCGCAGCCGCGCCAGCGCCGCCTCCAGCGCCTCGCGACAGTCGCGCCAGGCGCCGCAATCGTTGCAACCCAACGCCACGACGATGGCGTCGTCCAGCCCGACCGCGCCGTTGAACGGAACGGGTGGCGGCGGCCTGTGCTGCGAGCCGGGCTTTTCCATCCCGGCTTATTACACCAATGAAGACGCCAGCGCCCGCCCCGGCGCCTGAGGATTCGCCCGCCGTGCAGACCACACCGCCTGAGCCGCCCCGCGACTGTCCCCTCTGTCCCCGGCTGGTTGCATATCGCCACGAGAACGCGCGTCAGAATCCGGACTGGTTCAATGGCCCCGCGCCGTCGTTTGGCGACCCGAACGCCCGACTGCTGGTCGCCGGCCTCGCTCCCGGCCGCACCGGCGCCAACCGCACCGGCCGCCCGTTCACCGGCGACGGCGCCGGCTGGAGTCTCTACGAGACCCTGATCAAGACCGGTTTCGCCACCGGCCGGTACGAGGCCCGGTCCGACGACACGCTGGAACTGGTCGACTGCATGATCACCAACGCCGTCCGCTGCGCGCCCCCCGGCAACAAGCCCCTGCCGACCGAGGAGGCGACCTGCAGGCCCTTCCTTCAGGCCCGCCTGGCCGCCCTGCCCCGGCTCAAGGTCATCGTCACCCTCGGCGACGTGTCGCGGCGCAGTGTCCTGAAGGCCCTCGGCCTGCCCGGTTCGGCCATCCCGGCCGGTCATGGCGTCGAGGCCCGGGTCGGCGGCTACACCCTGCTGAACAGCTATCACTGCTCGCGCCTCAACACGAACACCGGACGGCTGACGCCCGAGATGTTCGAGGCGATCTTCCGGCGGGCGCGGGAATTGGTCGAGCAGCCTTAGGTCCGGCCGCACGACTACTTCCGATTGGCGTAGAGGGCCGGCGTCTCCTTGACGCAACTGGCGGACTCTATCGCCTTCATCTCCCGGGCGCAGATCGATCCGGACGCCGACACCTCACGCTACGTCTCGGTGCTCAATGTCTTCGACGATCCCGAGCAGACCACGGGCCTGACGAACTGGGATCGCGCCTACCTGCAGGGCCTCTACGACACTGTGCGCACTCGACTGAATCACAACAGCCAGAGGACCGGGATCACCGATTCCATCGTGCGCGCCCATGCCGCCCTGACGGAAGCCGACGAGTCCGCTCCGAGGTAGCCGAAGCCGCTCCGACGTCGGGACCGTGGCTCTCGCGCCACGCGAATCAGCGCGTCACACACGACCGTTCGCCACGCCGGAACGCGCCCGCCAACCTCGCGTTGATCGCACAGCTTTGGAGGCTGTGATGCGGACGGATACGATCTTCACCCCGCGGGAACGACGGACCGCGGTCTGGGCGCTGGTTATGGCTGCGGCGATCGCGGCCGGCGGCCTGTATGTCGAGCGCTGGTCGAGGCCCTCGCTCGGTCCGGACGGCGTGGCGGCCTACGCCTACGCCCCTTCGGCCGGCATGCTGGACGCCCGGCCCTCGCTCGACGGCACGGGCGCCTAGCCCCGCTCCTTCATCAGCCGGGCCTTGTCGCGCTGCCAGTCGCGTTGGGCCGTGGCCTCGCGTTTGTCGTGCAGCTTCTTGCCCTTGGCCAGGGCGATCTCGATCTTGGCCTTGCCCGCCTCGTTCAGGTAAAGCTTGACCGGAATGATGGTCTGGCCGTCGCGCTGGACGGCGCCGATCAGCTTGTCGATCTGCTTGCGGTGCAGCAGCAGCTTCCGGTGCCGGCGCGGCTCGTGATTGAAGCGGTTGGCCTGTTTGTAGGGCGGGATGTCGGCGTTCACGAGCACGATCTCTCGCCCCTCCACCGCCGCATAGCTCTCGGCGATATTGGCCCTGCCATCGCGCAGCGCCTTGATCTCGGTGCCCAGCAGCATGATGCCGGCTTCGGTGTAGTCCTCAAGGAAATAGTCGAACTTCGCCCGACGGTTCTCGGCGATGATTTTCATTTTCGGTGCGGTCGTAGCCATCAGCCGGCCAGCCCCGCTTCGGCCATGGCCTGGTCGATGGCGGGCTTCACCGCCGCGGCCGTCGGCGCCAGCGGCAGGCGCACCTCCTCGGTGCACAGCTGCATCCGCGACAGGGCGTATTTGGCCGGCGACGGCGAGTTGTCGAGGAACAGGCCCTTGTGCAGGCCGATCAAGCGGTCCTGCCAGTCGCGCGCCGTGGCGTAGTCGCCGCGCTCGGCCGCCACATGCATCGCCACCATCGCCTCCGGCGCGACATTGGAGGTCACCGAGATCACCCCGACCCCGCCGTGGGCGTGGTAGCCGAGATAGCTGGGGTCATCGCCCGAGATCAGGTCGAATTGGCCATCGATATTGGCCCGCATCCAGCTCACCCGCCCCAGGTCGCCGGTCGCGTCCTTGATGCCGACGACGTTGGGGTGCTTGGCCAGTGCGGCCACGGTCTCGTTGGCCAGGTCCACGCCGGTCCGGCCGGGCACATTGTAGAGCAGCACGGGCAGTTGCACCGCCTCGGCGATGGCCTCGAAATGCGCGGCCAGCCCGGCCTGGGACGGTCGGTTGTAATAGGGCGTGACCACCAGGGCGCCGTCGGCGCCCACGGTCTTGGCGTACCGCACCAGTTCGATGGCCTTGTCGGTCGCCGACGACCCGGCGCCGGCGATCACGCGGATGCGGCCGGCCGCGACCTGGACGCACAGATCGACCACGCGTTTGTGCTCGTCGAGATGCAGCGAGGCGTTCTCGCCGGTCGTGCCCATAGGCACGACGCCGTGGACTCCGGCCGCGATCTGGCGCTCGAGCAGGCGCGTGAAGGCGGCTTCGTCCACCTTTCCGTCACGAAGTGGTGTGATCAGGGCGGTGATCACGCCCTTGAACAAGGCGGCGGTCATTGAGACAGATGGTCCTGCGTGGATTCTGGGCGACGGTCGCCGGATGTTAAGCGCTGGAGGGTAGGTTGCGGGTCGCCTGACCGCAACCGCGACGAATGGGGATCGTACACGCCATGATCGGAATGACGCTCGCGACCGCCCTGGCGTTGTTCGCACCCGCGCCGGAATCGCTGATTCCGCAGGCGACGCCGTATTATACGACCTCGACCTCCAGCTCGAACCAGCCGCGCGTGCTGGGCGACCAGGACACCGCCCTGTTCCGTCAAGGTCTGGCCGCCGCCCGCGCCCGCGACGTCTCCGGCGCTCGCAACGCCGCAAGTCAGATCGGTGACCCGACCGCGCGCAAGCTGATCGAATGGGCCCTGCTCGACACCTCGGCGGAGCAACTGTCGTTCGGTGACCTCGCTGCCGCCCAGTCCACCTTCAACCATTGGCCCAGGGCCGACAGCCGCCGCGTCGCCGGAGAAAAGGCGCTGGACCTGTTCAATCCGGGCCCCGACGCCGTGCTCGGCTTCTTCGGCGACACCACGCCGATGACCGTCCAGGGCGCCGTCGCCCTCGCCGGGGCGCTGGAGCAGCGCGGCCGCACCGATGAAGCGCGCGCCCTGATCCGCGACTGGTGGCGGACCCGCTCGTTCGACGACGCGACCCAGAGCCGCATCCTCGGGCGCTGGGGTTCCTGGCTGAACCAGGCCGACCACGACGCCCGCCTGAGTCAGCTTCTGCTGGGGACGCACGGTCCCGCAACGCGCGCGATGGTCGCCCTCGTCTCGCCCGATCGTCAGGCCGTCGCCAATGCGGTGATGACGCTGCGAACCGCCTACAGCCCCGACTC
>JBBRFV010000035.1:0-12040 GCA_038241335.1 Caulobacterales bacterium
TCCTTCTCGACCCGCACATCGTCAAAGAAGGTCTCGCAGAACGGGCTCTTGCCCGAAATCAGGGTGATCGGCCGGGTCGAGACGCCCTTCGTCGCCATGTCGAACAGGACGAAAGAAATGCCCAGATGTTTGGGCGCCTCGGGATCGGTGCGGACCAGACAGAAGATCCAGTCGGCCTTGTCGGCGTAGCTGGTCCAGACCTTCTGGCCGTTGACGATCCAGTGGTCGCTCCCTCCGCCAGGAATGGGATCCTCCGCGCGCGTCTGGATCGCGGCCAGGTCGGACCCGGCGCCCGGTTCGGAATAGCCCTGGCACCAGCGGATTTCGCCGCGCACGATCTCGGGCAGGAAGCGCTGCTTCTGTGCCTCGGTCCCGAACTGCAGCAGGGCCGGGCCCAGCATCCAGACCCCGAAACTGGCCAGCGGCGGCTGGGCGTCGATGCGCCGCATCTCGGAGGCCAGCACCTTGGCCTGTTCGCGGCTCAGCCCGCCGCCACCGTATTCGGTCGGCCATTCCGGCGCGGTCCAGCCCCGGCCCCCCATCCGTTCGAGCCAGGTCTTGTGCGCCGGGGTCGGATAGACGGCGTTGCGGCCGCCCCAGACCCGCGCCTCGTCGCTCTCGACCGGCCCCCGGCACCCGGCGGGGCAGTTCGCTTCCAGCCAGGCGCGCGTCTCGGCGCGGAAGGTTTCGAGATCCGTCATGGCGCGTGTCCCCGGGTTTCCTCGGGCCGAGGTTAGCAGCGTTCACTCGGCGATGACCACGGTGACGCGAGGTCAACCCGGTCAGGAAAAAGGGCGCGCACCTCGCGATGCGCGCCCCCTTTCGTTCTGCTCGCCGTGAGGCTTAGCGGCGCACGCCCAGCTCGCGCAGGATGCGTGGGTTCGGATAGACGGTGCGCAGCGCCTCGGTAATGGCGGCGGTCGAGACCGTCACCGTCCGGTTCAGCTCCGGATCATAGCCGTAGGCGCCGCCGATGGAATGGATGTTGCCGTCGAACGCGGCCCCGATCACCTCGCCCGCTGCGTTGATCACGGGCGAGCCCGAGTTGCCGCCGGTGATGTCGTTGGTGGACGAGAAGTCGTAGACCGTCTCCTTGTTCACCCGGCCCTCGGCGTCGGCGAAATGCTGGGCCAGATTGAACGGCTCGGAACCGGTGGCCCGTTCGTACAGGCCGCCGATGTAGGTGAAGGCCGGCACGGTCACGCCGCGGTAGGTCCAGCCTTTCACCTGGCCGTACGACAGACGCAGGCTGAAGGTCGCGTCCGGGTAGACGTTGGTGCCGTAGACCGCGAACCGGGCCTGGGCGACTTTTTCGGCAGCGCGGGCGGTCGGGGCGTTGACCTCCGCGTTCCAGCGGTCGCCCACGGCCTTGGCGGCGTCGTCATTGGCCGCCACGAAGGCCAGAAGCGGGTCGGCCGCGGTCAGTTGCTCCAGCGTCATGCCCGCCGCCTGCCGGCGGAAGGCAGCGTCGGCCATATGGGTGCCCGAGATCAGCCGTTCGGCCAGCGCCTCCGGGCTCTCGCGGCCCAGCATGGCCTTCACCTGGGGATTGTCGACCGTCAGGTATTCGCGGGTCTTGGACAGCCAGTAGCGCAGGCGGATCTTCTCCATGTCGCCGTAGATCGGCGTCTCTTCGCCCATCTGGGTCGTCAGGCGGGCGCGACGGGCGTCGGTCATGTCAGACGCCTTGGCCGCGCGGACCAGGGTCCGCGCCATGCCGTAGAGCGTCGAGCCGCCGCCTGCGCCGGATTCCAGCTGGCGGTAGGGGAGGTAGAGGTCGCGCGCGACGGTCTGGACGTGCTCGAGATCGGTCCAGGGATCGCCGATCCGTTGCAGCAGGGCCGGGTCGGCCGCGACGCGCTGGCGCAGCTCGGCCTCCGCGTCACGCTTGGTCTGCATGAAGGCGGGATCGGTCAGGGCGGCCTCCTGGCCGTAATAGACCTTGAAGCTGTTCTCGAGGCCGAACACCGGATCGAAGGACACCCGCTTGGCCTCGTCGCCGGTCAGCGAATACTCCAACAGGCGGCCGCGCAGTTCCGAGTTCTGGATCAGTGTGATCGGCAACTGCTGATCGCGGAGGCGCTCCAGCTGGCTCATGGTCAGCAGGCGCGAGGTCGTGCCCGGGTTGCCGGCGACGAAGGTCAGGTCGCCTTCCCTCGGCGCGTTCGGGTTCCAGTTGAGATGGTTGGGCGTCTGGACCGGCCGGCCGTTCTCGTAGGCGCGCAGGAAGCCGACATCGAGGGCGTAGCGCGGGAAGTTGAAGTTGTCGGGGTCCCCACCGAAGAAGGCCGCCTGGTTCTCGGGGGCGAAGACCAGCCGCACGTCGTCGTATTTGCGGAATTTGTAGAGGGCGTATCGGCCGCCGCGATAGAAGCTGATCACCTGGCAGCTGAATTTCGCGTCGCCGGCGCAGGCTTCAGTCTGGATCTTGTTGGTTTCAGCGGTGCGCGCCGCGTTGAAGGCCGCGCCTTCCAGGCCTTGGCCGGCGCCCAACACGCGGTCGGTCACATCGACGATGTCGACCAGCACCTCGGCGGTCTCGCCGGCGCACTGCTTCTCTTCTTCGCGGGTCGCGGGCATCCAGCCGTTCTTGACGTAGTCGTGCTGGGCGTCCGACAGCTCCTGTGAGCAGCCGACGACGCAGTGCCAGTTGGTGAAGATCAGGCCTTCGCCCGAGACAAACGACGCCGAGCAGCCATTGATGCGCACCGCCGAATTGCGGACCCGGTCCAGCCAGGCCTGGTCGATATGGACGCCGTATTTGTCATTGACGGTCTTGATCGGGAAATTGTCGAACGTCCACATGCCCTCGTCGGCGTGGGCGGCGGTGGGCGCGGCGATCGAGGCGACGGCCCCGGCGGCGCAGATCATGGCCAGAGAGGCGGTCGCCGAGACGGCGGCCCGGAGCGAGCGGAACGGCATTCTGGATAGTCTCCCAATCGCCGGCGCAGCCGCCGGTCTGTTATCCCGTAACTAGACCCCAGTGACGGCGTTCGTCCACTGGCCCGACTTTAACGCACTATCGATCATCAAACCGTTGGCTTACCCCGATTTAACTTGGCCGCAGTCGTTGTGGGCCTCAGATAACAATGAACGTCAGGGGCCTGTCCGTTTCGATGTCGCTTGCACTCTCCACACTGCTCTACGAGTGGCGCCGCTATATGGCCGCCGTAATGGCGCTGGCCCTGTCCGGGCTGCTCGTGCTGGGCATGGCCGGCGTCTTCATCGGCATTGGCAAGGGTTTCACCGCCACCATCGAGCGTTCGAGCGCCGACGTCATCATCATGCAGCCCGGCGCCAAGAGCCTGATCGGCGGCCCGTCGGGCGTGCCTCGGCGGTTCATTCCCCTGGCCTACAACCACCCCGAGGTGGTCGAGGTCCAACCGCTGGACGGCGCCGGCGGCAGTTTCCAGTCACTCAAGAATTTCGATCCGACCAAGTCGGCGGCCGACCGTGCGCGCGAAGGGGCCCCCAAACAGAATTTCGTGCAGACCTCGATTATCGACACGACGCCCGGCGCGGTCACCATTCCGACCGACTACGCGCCCGATCTGGTCGAGGCCCTGCGTCAGCCCTATACGGTGGCGATCGACGAGACGGCCCTGAAGTCGCTCGGCGTGAAGCTGGGCGACAGGGCGCTCTACAACGGCCAGACCGTGACCGTCGCGGCGGTGCTGCGCGGCTATCCCAACATGATGCAGCCCACCATCGTGATGTCTCGCGACACCCTGCGCATGGTCGGGCAGGCCGACACCGGCTCGCGCGTCGGTCCGCTGATGATCAAGCTGCGAGATCCGTCCCGCGCCGACATCGTGGCCGCCCAGCTGAACGAGATGGGCGGCGGCCAATGGAAGGCCTGGACCCGCCAGAGTCTGGCTGACGCGAACCAGAGCGCGATGTTCGAGCAGGGGCCCCTGATCATCATCCTGGGCGGCGTGACCTTCGTCGGCATCATCATCGGCGTGGCCATCACCTGGCAGACCCTGCGCGGCGCCATCATGGCCAATATCAAGGAATTCGCTTCGTTGCGGGCCCTCGGCGTCGGCATGGGATCGCTGCGGCGCATCGTGGTCGAGCTCAGCTTCTGGGTCGGGGTCGTCGGCGTCTGCGCCGCCATCGGCCTGACGTGGCTGGTGGCGCTGTTCGCGGGCACCCAAGGGGTGCTGATCGCGCTGCAGCCCGGCGCCCTGATCGTGGTCGGCGGCGGCCTGATCGCCATCGCCATGGTGTCAGGCCTGCTGTCGCTCGGCGTCCTCAAGAACAGCCAGCCGGCGGACCTGCTGCGATGACCTCTCACACCACCGCGCACGGTCGGCATGGCGATTTCGCCATCGAGGCCAAGGGACTGACCAAGCGGTTCAAGTCCGGCAAGAGCTTCGTCGAAGTGCTCAAGGGCGTCGACTTCGACGCGCGCCACGGCGACCTCACCATGGTGATGGGGCCGTCCGGCTCGGGCAAGTCGACCCTGATCGCAGCCCTGTCCGGCCTGCTGCGCCCCGAGGCGGGCCGGGTCGACACCCTGGACGTCGATGATCTGTGGAAGCTGTCCTCGGGCAAGATCGACCGCTTTCGGCTCGATCACTGCGGCTTCATCTTTCAGGGCTTCAACCTGTTCCCCGCCCTGACCGCCCTTCAGCAGGTCGAGGTGGTGCTGAAATTCCAGGGCCTGTCCAAATCCGCCGCCCGCAAGCGCGCCCGCGAGGCGCTGGAAGAGGTCGGCCTGGGCCCGCGTCTGCACCAGCGCCCGTCGTCCCTGTCCGGCGGCGAAAAGCAGCGCGTCGCCATCGCCCGCGCCCTGGCCAAGGACCCCCAGATCCTGTTCGCCGACGAACCGACCTCGGCCCTCGACGGCGAGAACGGTCAGGTGGTCATCCGCCTGCTGCGCCGCGCCGCCACCGAACATGGCGCGGCGGTGATCTGCGTCACCCACGATCCCCGGCTCGAGGAATGGGCCGATCGGGTCATCAGGATCGAAGACGGCGTCATCATCGACGACCAGCGCCGCACCCCCAATCCCGACGCCACGCTGGCGTCGCACTGACCGTCTCGAGGACCTTCCGACCATGCCCGCCTTCCTGAAGAACAAATGGCTCTGGATCGGCGTCTTGCTGATCATCGTCGGCTTCGTTGGTTTCACCGTCCTGCAGAAGGCCGGGGCCGCCAAGAAGGCCGAGCTCGCCAAGGCCGAAAGCACCAAGGTCGAGAGTCCCTATGCGGCCATCGCCAACGGCAAGGTCGACGTGGAGGGCGGCATCATCCAGATCGCGGCCCGTCGCGGCGGCGTGGTCCGCGAAGTCCTGGTGCAGGAAGGCGACCGGGTTGTCGCCGGTCAGGTTCTCGCCCGCCAGGAAGACGACGAACCCCGCCTGGCCCTGTCCAGCGCCAACGCCGACGTCAACCAGGCCGAGAGTCAGCTGCGCCTGATCCAGGTCGATATCCGGACCGCCCAGCGCGAGTACGACCGTCTCGCCCAGCTGGTGGCGTCCAACTTCGTCGCCGCCCAACGGATGGACCAGGCCCGCGACGCCATCGCCTCCGCCCAGGCCCGGCTCGGTTCGCAGCAGGCGGCCGTTCAGACCGCCCGCGCCCGCGCCAACCAGGCCGCGTACAATCTTGAACTGACGGTGGTCCGCGCGCCGATGAGCGGTCGCATCGTGCGCCGCTACGCCAATCCCGGCGCCGGCGCCTCGACCCTGAACGTTTCGACCATGTTCGATCTCGAGCCCGACGCCCCGCGTATCGCCCGCGCCGAGATCGTCGAGGCCGACATCCCCAACATCACGGTCGGCCAGGCCGTCGAGATCACCCCCGAGGGCGACCCGAGCAAGGTCTATGTCGGCTCGGTTCTGCGGCGCGCGGCCGTCTTTGGCGCCCGCAAACTGGCCTCGGACGATCCGAACCAGCGCTCGGACGAGCGGGTGGTCGAGGTGGTGGTCGCCGCCGGCGACGCGCCGCTGCTGATCGGTCAGCGGGTGCTGGTCAAATTCATGAAGCCGGGCCAGACCGCCGGCGCGCCGCGCGCCGTCTCCGCCGGCGTCCCCGCCAGTCGCGCCATGCGCGTCCCGGCCCAGGCCGGCTGACCATCATCCGTGAAATAAAAAGGCCCCGGTGCGATCCGGGGCCTTTTTGCTGGGCGTCGCCGGGGCGGGCGACGGTCAGCCGGTGGTGACGGCGGCGCAGCGGGTCGCCAGCTCGGTCTGCAGTTGGGCCCGGAAGTCGCCGCGGGCGCCCCGCATCTGCTGCATGGCGGAACGGCGACGAGCGATGCCGGAGTCGCGCACGACCCGTCCGCGACCCTCATGGGCCTGGTCCAGGGCGGCGTTCAGGGTCGAGGCGTCGGTGTTCGAACCTTCGGCCAGGCCGACACATCGCGCCATCCGCAGGTAGTCATTGTCGCTGACCTTCGGCGCCGCCGCGAGGGCGCCGCCGGCCGAAATCAGGGCAGCCGTAAGTACAGTTACAAATACGCGCATGGTGTTTCTCCCTCTGCCGGTCAATCGGCAGGCAGGAGACCTAAGCCTTATAGATAAGGACTCAAGTGAATTAGATTTCACGTTTCCACCATGAATAAATATCCATGTTTGTGGCTTTCGATTGTTATCGACCGGTGAATTTTGCGGGACGCTTCTCCAGTACCGCCGTGACCCCTTCGATGTGATCATCGGTCAGGTGGGCCAAGGCCTGCATCGCCGCCGACAGCTCGAGCATCTGATCGAAATTCATGTCGCGGCCCTGCCGCAGCAGGCTTTTCGCCATGCGCAGGCCGCGGGGCGCGTGGGCCGCCACCTGGGCCGCGGTGGCCATCGCCTCGTCCATCAGGGAGTCGGCGGGGACCACCCGGTTGACCAGGCCCCACTCGGCCGCCGTCCTCGCGTCGAGGGTGCGCGCGGTGAACAGCATCTCGGCTGCCCGGGCATAGCCGATGTTGCGCGGCAGCAGCCAGGAGCCGCCATCGCCGGGGATGATCCCCAGCTTGAGGAAGGGTACGCCGAAGCTGGCGGTCTCGGCCGCGATGCGGATGTCGGCCAGGCCGGCGATATCGCAACCCAACCCCATGGCCGGTCCGTTCACCGCCGCCACCAGCGGAACCTCCAGCCCGTAGAGCGAGCGCACGATCCGGTGCACGACCCGACGGTAGCGCTCACGGATTTCGGCGCCGGACCCGGCGAACAGCTCGCGCCGATCTTTCATCGCTTTCAGGTCGCCGCCGGCCGAGAAGGCCCGGCCCTCGCCGGTCAGGACTACACAGCGCACCTCAGCGTCGGCGTTGACCGCTTCGCAAGCGTTGGCGAAAGCCTCGCCGTCGCCGAGATCGGGCAGGGCGTTGAGCCGCTCCGGGCGGGTCAGGGTCCAGACCTCGATCGCGCCGCGGCGCTCGCGTGAAATCAGATCGGTCATTGCGGCCTCGCTTTCCAGCAGGGAGCTAGCGGGGTGGGCCGGAATTGCAAAGCCCCGGCCGTTGCGGACCGGGGCTCGGTTGGATCGATGGTGCGCCTTACCGGCGCTTTTCGATCCTGATAGGCACGAAGTTCGACGGGTGGCTGACCACGCGGTCGCCGGCGCCGTTCGTGTTCCGGGTGTTCACCAGCATCCCGCCCCAAAGGGCGAAGGACATCATGGCGTGCTGGAGGTTGCGCTCCTTATCGTTCATCTTGGCGTCTCCTTTCGCTTAAAACGATGAAAAGAGACGCGTCGTGCTGTTCGGGGATCTCACCGTCATAGTCGTTTCGCGTCATGGTCAAGGTAGTTCAGCCTGACCGGAATTGCAATATTTTTGCTCCGCTTTCGGACCATGTTTCGCATCCATGTCATCAACTGTCGCTCCACCGCCACAGAACCCGCCGCAAGGACCGTCTCGGGGACCGCCACGCGCAATCGCCACGCCGTGCATCAAGGTGTGCGTCGTCGACGGGGCCTCCAGCCTGTGTCTCGGCTGCTTTCGGACCCTGTCCGAGATCGGCGGCTGGAGCGGCTTGACCGACGCCGAACGGGCCGCAGTGATGGCCGATCTGCCGACGCGGGCAGCGGGCAGCGGGCAGTAGGAAACAGGCAACGGCGACGGGCAACGGGTGGTTGGAGCCCGCCGATGTCGGTTCTCTGCCCCGTCCCGGATCCTCAATTCCTCTGCCTCCTCCCCTTAACCCCTCATCCACCACGCCGATTCACCGCATCCCAATCGCCGTGTGCGAAACAGGGGGCGTCGCAGAAGCGGCGATTGTTCTGCGTGAGTGAGCCCGAACATGCGTTTCGACCTTTCCTCCCTCGGCGTTATGGCCCTCGCGGTGGCCTCGTCCCTGTCCGTCGCCTGGTGGCTGAACCATGCCGACGATCGGGGCGTGGCTCATGCCGAGCCCGTCGCCGTCCACGCGCCCGCCACGGGCGCGGCCGGCCAGGTGCTCAAGGGCGCCGACGGCCATTACTGGGCCGAAGCCACGGTCGACGCCAGAATGGGGGGGCGCGCGGTGCACATGTTGGTCGACACCGGCGCCAGCGTCGTGGCCTTGACCCGAGAGGACGCCGCTCGCCTCGGCCTGGCCCTGACGCCCGCCGACTTCACCGGCACCGTCATCACCGCTTCCGGCCCGGTCCGCGCCGCGCCTGTCGAACTGGCCGCGGTCTCGGTGGCCGGCGCCCGGGTCGACAGGGTCGAGGCCCTCGTCGTCGAACACGGCCTGGCCCAATCCCTGCTCGGCATGAGTTACCTCGGCCGCCTCTCGGCCTTCCAGGCCACGCCGGCCGGGCTGACGCTGCGGCCGTGAGGAGGGATCAGGCAGTAGGCAGTAGGCGGGTCTGAGCTCATTGGCCTCGATCCCCGATCCCTGACCCCGATCGTATCGCCTGATCCCGACTGCCTCAAACAGCCTTCACGACCACCGCCAGCGCCGCCACCACCAGATAGGCGGCAAAGGCCCGGCGTAGCACTGTACGGCTCAGGCTGTGCGCCAGCTTCGCCCCCCACGGCGCCACCAGCGTCGTCAGCAGGCCCATGACAACCGCCGCCGGGATGTTGACGTAGCCGACCGAGAACGGCGGCCGGCCGGCGGCGTCCCAGCCGAACACCACGAAGCCCAGGGTCGCCGCTGCGCCGATGGCCAGGCCGAAGCCGGACGCCGTCGCCACCGCCTGATGGATCGGCCGCCCGCACAGGGTCATCATCATGCCGCCAAAGCTGCCGCCGCCGATCCCCATCATCGCCGACAGCCCGCCGATCACCGTGCCCAGCCCGCGCCGCGCCCAGCCGGTCGGCAGGTCCTTTCGCAGGGTGAACCGCTCGGGCATCAGGCCCATTTGCGCCGCGATCAGGACCAAGCAGACGCCATAGACGAGGGCCAGCCCCGCCATAGAGGTCAGGCCCGCGATTCCCGCTCCGACCAGGCCGCCGAACCCGACCCAGGGCGTCCAGGTCTTCAGCACGACCTCGTCCACCGCCCCATGGCCTCGATGCGCCTTCAGCGAGCGCCAAGAGGTCGCGACGATGGTCAGCATAGAGGTCCCGATGGCGGTGTGCAGATTGCCCTCGCCTCCCAGCCCCAGCACCTCGAAGGCGTAGAATAGCGCCGGCACGATCATCGTCCCTCCGCCGACTCCGAATAGCCCCGCGATCAGACCTCCCGCCAGACCTGCGGTGATCAGGGCGGCTAGCAGGGTGACAAGTTCGGAGGGGGGAAGGGCGGTCATGCGGAAGGTCTAGCCGAACCTTGGCTGAGAGAGGATGGCGGACGGAGCGAGAGCCGAACCCCGGAGACAGGGGCAACCTTCGCGGTCCACCGCCGTTCTTCCGCCGACAGGCAACCGCCAGAAAGACATCCCATGACCTCGATCAAGACCCTCACGGCACTCGCGGCCGGCGCCCTCTCGCTCTCGGCCGGTTCGGCCGCCCTGGCGCAGACCCCGTACAACCAGACCCCCTACAACCAGAGCCCTTATGGCCAGACAAGCCCGTATGGCTCCAGCCAGACCAATCCGCTGGGCGCCATCCTTGGCGCCCTGTTCGGCGATCGACTGGGCGTGTCGACCACCTTGGACTCTGAATGGAGCCGAGGCCGCCGGCCGCTCAACGCCCAGCGTGCACAGATCGAGGCGCGCATCGACGCCGACCTGCGCTCGGGCGACCTGTCTTCCTCGGCGGCCAACGGTCTGCGCGGCGAGTATTCCGACCTGGTTCAGCTCGAGAGCCGTTACACCGCCGACGGCCGGGTCACGACCCAGGAGCGCGCCGACCTGTCCGAACGCTACCGCGCCTTCTCGACCCGCTATCAGGCGGGCGGATCAGACTATGGCGATGATAATCAGCAATGGACCGGTCTCGCCGACGGTCGCGCCGATTTCGATGCGCGCCTTGAGGCCCAGATCCGCAATCGCAGCCTGACCCGCACCGAGGCGAACCGCATCCGCAGCGACTATGCGGCCCTGATCCAGGTGGAGAATTCCTACCAGCGCGACGGGATCAGCGCCCGCGAACAGGCGGACCTGCAGACCCGTCTGGATGACCTGAACCGCCGCGTCGGCGACAACTATGACGGCGGCTATGGCACGGGGACCGGGGACTATGGCTCGACGCCCTATGCCCGCCAGATCGCCTCGATCGAGTCCAGCATCGCCTCCGGCGAGCGCAGCGGTTATATTCCACGCGCTGAGACCGAGCGGCTGCGGACCGAACTGGGCGATCTGACCCGGCTGGACGCCGCTTATCGCGAGAACGGGCTGAACGCCGACGAGAGCGCCTATCTGACCCGCCGCTTCGGCGAACTTGACGCCCGCGTTCGCGTGCGCCGCTAGGAATGCAAGGGCGGCGGATTCCGGTCCGCCGCCGAACCCTAGATCAGCAACGCCCCCTCATGCCTCAACAGCCAGGTCTTGCGCTCGAGCCCGCCGCCGAAGCCGACCATGGCCCCGTCGGCGCCTATCACCCTGTGGCACGGCAGGACCAGGGGGATGGGGTTGCGGTTCAGGGCCACGCCCGCCGCCTGGGCCGCGCCGGGCTCTCCGGCCCGCCTGGCCATCTCGCCGTAGCTGATGGTGACGCCGGCCGGCACCTCGGCCAGGGCGCGCCAGACGCGGGCCTGGAAGCCGTCTCTGGCCGCCGCGTCGTCCAGCGACCAGGGCGCGCGCGTCAAGGCGTTCGCGTCGCCGTCGAAATAGGCGTCCAGCGCTCGGGCGACCGTCGGGGGCTCGCTGCCCACGGTCAGCGCCACGTCCGGATATTCTCGCCGCATGGCCCGCTCCAGTCCGTCGCCGAAGCTGACGCCGCGCAGTACGCCATCGGCGTCACAGGCCAGGGCCAGGGGCCCGATCGGGCTGTCGCGACGGCTGAGGACCAGCGTCAGGGTCATGCGGGCGTCGGCATCAGGGCGTTCATCTCGCCCCACGACAGGGCGTCCTCGCCCATCGGCCCGGAAACGCCGTCGCTCAGGAAACCCCGGGCCAGCCGCATCGCCCGGCCATAAGCGGCGCTCGTCAGGCCCGAGCCCGCGCTCAGCCGCCGCACGCCCAGCCGCGCCAGTTCGCCTCCATCCGGCAGGCCCGGCATGGCCAGCAGATTGACCGGCATCCGCACGGCCCCCGTCAGCGCCGCGATCCCCGCCGGATCCATCAGTCCCGGGGCGAAGAAGCCGTCGGCCCCTGCCGCCGCATAGACCCCCGCCCGCCGGACCGCCTCGGCCACCCGCCCGCCGGCCTCGCCCACGCCCCGCAGCCACAGATCGCAGCGGGCGTTGATGAACAGCTCGGGCCCCACGGCGGCGCGGATGGCCGCGATCTTGGCCGCGAGCGCTTCGGCCGGGCCGCCCGCGTCCTCGATGTTGATCCCCGCCGCCCCGGCCGCGACCAGCCGCCCGGCCAGCGCCGCCACCGTCGCAGGATCGTCGGAATAGCCGCCCTCGAAATCGACGCTGACCGGCAGGCCGCCCGCCGCCCGCACGATGTCGGCGCAGGCCTGCACGGCCCGCTCGGCCGGCAGGAAATCCCCGTCCGGCCAGCCCAGACCCCAGGCCACGCCCGCGCTGGTGGTGGCTATGGCCCTAGCCCCCAACGACGCCAT
>JBBRFV010000036.1:0-11917 GCA_038241335.1 Caulobacterales bacterium
GACGGGGCCGAGAGCCTCGAGCAGCAAGTCGAGGATGGCCGGGGCGGGCAGGGCGCCGCCCTCGGCCCGGGCGATCAGCACGTCGGCCAACCCGCCGGGCCTCGGCGTATCCGCCGTGGCGAACAGGTCGGCGCGGGCCAAGCATTGCCGTCCCAGTCGCTGCAGCAGGGCTGTGCGGCCCTCGAGCCCGGCCAGCGGATTGGCGCCCTCGACCTGGAAGCCCTCGGCCAGATCATGGGGGGTCAGGTTGACCAGACCCTGCGCGTCGACCCGCAACGGGTCCTTCGGCGTGACCGAGAAGAGCCCGGCCTCGAACATCCGCAGGCTGGCGATGGCAAGGCCCTCAGACCGGGTCAGCAACAGGCCGGTGCGCGCATCCCGGTACGACCAGTCCGGCCCCGATCCGGCGTCAAGCAGCACCGAGACGATGGCGAGGTCGAACTCGGTCCGCGCCCGGTCGGCCGCGTCGGGCCAGGCTCGCGACTCTGCGACCGCCCTCCACAGGTCCTGGCCCTGGATGGCGAAATGCCGCCAGCGGGCATGGAAGGGCACGGCCAGCGTCGGATACTGGTCGCGGATCACCGCAGCCACGTATCGCGCCGTCTCCGGCAGTCGATCCAGATCGACCCGCCAGTGCTCCAGCCCGCCGGCGATGCCGATGTCCAGCATCTCATGCGCCCGTTCGCGCACGGCGGCGGCGTTCAGCAGGCTCCTCGCCTGCGTCGTTTCAAGGAGAGACAAGGCCTAGAATTTCTCGAGATCGCGGCCGACCACCCGGGTCAGGTCTTCGGCCGACGGCGGCGCGTCGGGGGTGAAATAGCCGGCCGCCTTCTTGGCCTCCATCTCCACAGAGGCGTCGGGCGGGATCAGATAGTCCGGGATCGGCACGCGCTCGCCGATCTCGATGCCGGATTCCGTCAGGGCGTCGTGTTTCATGTTCGACATCGAGACGAAACGGTCGATCTTCGTGATCCCCAGCCAGTGGATGATGTCGGGCATCAGCTGCTGGAAGCGGGCGTCCTGGACCCCGGCGACGCATTCGGTGCGCTCGAAATAGGTCGCCGCCTGGTCGCCGCCCGGCTGACGCTTGCGGGCGTTGTAGACGAGGAATTTCGTCACCTCGCCCAGCGCACGACCTTCCTTGCGATTGTAGACGATCAGGCCGGCGCCGCCGTCCTGCGCCTCGCGCACGCATTCCTCGATGCCGTGGGTCAGATAGGGCCGGCAGGTGCAGATGTCCGAGCCGAACACGTCCGAGCCGTTGCACTCGTCATGCACCCGGCAGGTCAGGCGACGCTTCGGGTCGGTCATCGCCGCCGGATCGCCGAAGATATACAGCGTCATGCCCCCGATCGGCGGCAGGAAGACCTTGATGTCCGGCCGGGTGACGAGGTCGGCGTACATGCCGCCCGTCTGTTCGAACAGGGTGCGGCGCAGGTCGGTCTCGGACACGCCGAAGCGGTCGGCGAGGCCGGGCAGGTACCAGACCGGATCGATGGCGGCCTTGGTCACGGCCACGTCGCCGGTCTCGTGGACGATGGCGCCGTCGACCTTCAGCCGGCCTGCGGCGATGGCCTCGGCGATCTCGGCCAGCTGCAGCCGGGCGCGGGTCACGGCGATGGTCGGGCGGATGTCGACGCCGTCGGCGATCTCGTCGGCGAAGTCCTCGGCCACGCGCGCGCCCCAAGGGTCCAGCGAGACGATCTTCGATGCGTCGCTCCACTGCGGGAACGGTCCCATCGGCGTGGTCGGCGAGGTGTTGGTCAGGTCGGGCCGGTTGCTGGCGCTCATCGCGCCCGAGGACACGGCGAGGGCGCGATAGACCGAATAGGCCCCGCCGTGGGCGCCGATGGCGTTGCGGTCGCTGCCGGAGTTCACCGTGCCGACGACGGGGCCGCGCTCGCGAGCGGTCGGGGCGCCCCAGTGGATCGGGAAGCGGCTGGCGGTCCCGCCGCCGGGGTGGGAGTTGAGCCGGATGTGGCTCGGTCGATTGGACATGGTTCCTCACTCGAAACCGGCTTGTTGTTTTTATTGCGCCGGACCCTTCAGGACACACCGCGTCGGGGCGTCTGTCCAGAGGGATCGTGAAACGACTCCGGACCGCGGGCGTTTCCCCGCCGAACACGGAGTCCGCACCATGGCCGCTAGACCCACCTGGCAGGGGCATCTGAAGCTGTCGTTGGTGACGTGCCCGGTCGCCCTTTATACGGCGACCAGCGCGTCCAGCCACGTCGCCTTCCACCTGATCAATCCCGACACCAACAACCGCATCCGCATGGTGCCGACCGATCCGGACACCGGGCCGGTTGAGCGCTCTGACCTGGTCAAGGGTTATGAGGTGTCCAAGGACGAATACGTCCTGTTCGACGACGCCGACTTCGACAAGGTCAAGCTGGAGAGCACCCGCACCATTGATATCGGCCAGTTCGTCGACGAGGACGAGATTGATCGGCTGTACTGGGACGATCCCTTCTTTGTCGTGCCTGAGTCCGGGGTCGGGGCCGAGGCGTTCGCGGTGATCCGCGACGCCATGAAGGCCGCGGGCAAGATCGCCATCGGCTGCCTGGTGCTGCGCAATCGCGAACGGCAGATCGCCCTGGAAGTGCGGGGCAAGGGACTGGTGGCCTATACGCTGCGGCCTCACGAGGAGGTGCGCGACGCCGACGACTTCTTCGACGACATCGCGGCGGTGAAGGCCGACAAGGACATGGTCGAGATCGCCACCCGGATCATCGGCCAGAAGCAGGCGGACTTCGATCCGAGCGGTTTCAAGGACGGCTACGACGACGCCCTGCGCGAGATGATCAAGGCCAAGCAGAAGGGCGGCAAGGGCGTGGTGACGGCCGAGGAGCCTGACGACACCAACGTCGTCGACCTGATGGCGGCGCTGCGGAACAGCCTCAAGGGCAGTGCGCCGGGAGGCCCCAGGACGGCGCCGGCGAAAAAGGCGGCCGCGAAGAAGCCTGCGGCCGCGAAGGCGAAGAAGAAGGCGGCCTAGGTTGGTTCGATCAGGTCCCAGGCGTTGCCGTACAGGTCCTCGAACACCACCACCTTGCCGTAGGCCTCGTGGCGCGGCGTCTCGCGGAAGACGACGCCCGCTTCCGACCAGGCGGCGTGGTCGCGCATCAGGTCGTCGGTCTCGAGGAACAGCCAGACCCGGCCGCCGGCCTGATCGCCGACGCGGGCGACCTGCTCGGGCGTCGCCGCCCGGGCCAGCAGCAGCGACGTCTGTCCGCCCTTTGGCGTAACCCGCACCCAGCGCTTGCCGGCGCCCATGTCGGCGTCTTCGCTCAGGTCGAAGCCCAGCGTGCCGACAAAGAAGGCGATGGCCTCGTCATAGTCGCGGACGAGCAGGGAGACAGCGGAGAGGCGAGCCACGACCTAGAGCCGCGCCCGCGCCGCCGCGACCACTGCATCCGTGGTGATGCCGAACTTCTCGTACAGCACCTCGGCGGGGGCGCTGGCGCCGAAGCCGGTCATGCCGATGAACGCGCCGTCCTCGCCGATGAACCTCTCCCAGCCCTGTCGGATGGCGGCCTCGACGGCGACGCGGACCGTGCCGCGGCCGATGACCGAGGCCTGATAGGCGGCGTCCTGCTGCTCGAACAGTTCAAAGCAGGGGACCGAGACGACGCGGGTCGGCGTGCCTTCGGCCTCCAGCACATCGGCGGCCGCCAGGGCTAGGGCCAGCTCGGTGCCGGTGCCGAACAGGGTGGCTTTCGCTTCGCCCTTCGCCGCGCGGATTTCGTAGGCCCCCCGGGCCGACAGGTTCTCCGACGCCGCCACGGTGCGCACCGCCGGGGTCTTCTGGCGCGACAGGGCCATGGCCGACGGCGAGGCGCGATGCTCGATCGCCAGCCGCCAGCACTCCATCGCCTCGACGGTGTCGGCGGGTCGGAAGACCAGCAGGTTGGGAATCGCGCGCAAGGCGGCCAGGTGCTCGACCGGCTGGTGCGTCGGACCGTCCTCGCCCAGGCCGATGCTGTCGTGGGTCAGCACATGGATCGCCCGCACGCCCATCAGGGCGCCCAGCCGGATGGCCGGACGGCTGTAGTCCGAAAACACCATGAAGGTGCCGCCGTAGGGGATGACCCCGCCGTGCAGCGCCATGCCGTTCATGGCCGCCGCCATGCCGAATTCGCGGATGCCCCAGTTGACGTAGCGCCCCTCGTAGGTCGGGGCGTCGAAGATCGGCGTGCCCTTGACGAAGGTGTTGTTGGAGCCGGTGAGGTCGGCCGAGCCGCCGATCAGTTCGGGGACGGCGGCGAACAATTCATCCAGCGCGGCGCCTGACGCCTGGCGCGTGGCCTGGGCCGGGCGCGTCTCGACCAGTTCGGCTATCTTCGCGTCGAGGGCGGCGAAAGCGTTGGCCGGCAGGTCGCCCTTCATGGCGCGGGTGAAGTCGGCCGCCTGCGACGAGGCGTTCAGGCGGGCTTCCCACGCCTTGCGGTCCCTGGAGCCCTTGCGGCCGACCTTGCGCCAGGCCTTGTCGATGGCTTCCGGCATTTCGAACGGCGCATGGTCCCACGACAGGCCCAGCCGGGTGGCGGCGATCTCGGCCGCGCCGAGCGCCGCGCCGTGGGTCTTGTGGCTGCCTTCCATGGTCGCGGCGCCGCGGCCGATCTTCGTCTTGCAGGCGACCAGCGTCGGCTTGTCCTGTTTCGTCGCCCACTGCAGGGCCGATTTAATGGCCTTCATGTCGTGGCCGTCGACGGACTTCACGGCCCAGCCGGCGGCCTTGAAGCGCGCCTTCTGGTCGGTGGCGTCCGACAGGGACACGGCGCCGTCGATGGTGATCGAATTGTCGTCCCACAGCACGGTCAGCTTGTTGAGCCTGTAGCGGCCCGCGAGCGCGATGGCCTCCTGCGACACGCCCTCCATCAGGCAGCCGTCGCCGGCCACGACCCAGGTGCGGTGGTCGACGAGGGCGTCGCCGAAGCGGTCGGCCATGTGCCGCTCGGCCATGGCGAAGCCGATGCTGTTGGCCAGGCCCTGGCCCAGCGGGCCGGTGGTCGTTTCGACGCCGGGCATGTGGCCATACTCGGGATGGCCCGCCGTCTTCGAGCCCCACTGGCGGAAGCTGGCCAACTGTTCCTTCGTCGCCGCCTTGTAGCCGGTCAGGTGCAGCAGGGCGTAGATCAGCATCGAGCCGTGGCCGGCCGACAGGATGAAGCGGTCACGGTCGGCCCAGTCGGGGCGGCTGGCGTCGAACTTGAGGAATTTCGAGAACAGCACGGTGGCCACGTCGGCCATGCCCATCGGCATCCCCGGATGGCCGCTCTTCGCCTTCTCGACCCCGTCCATGGCCAGTACCCGGATCGCGTCCGCCATCTGCTTGGGGGAGGCTTTTTCGGAGGCGATTTTGGCGTCGGTCACGATGGGACCTTTCGTCGGGAGGCGGAAAAAGGGAGGCCGCCGCTTTACCCCGGCGCGCCAGCAGGTTCTATACGGATTCTGGAGGATCTGACCCGAATGGACGCTGCTTCGGCCGCCAAGGACCGTGTCGACCGCGCGCTGAGCCTGCTCGAGCGACGGCTGCTGGATCTCAAGAGCCGCGCCGCCGGCTCCAGCCGCGTGCCCGATGACGACCTGTTCGCGCCCGATCCGTCCACCGAGACCGACCGGGTCCGCATCCACGACCTGGAGGCCGCGGGCCGCGACGCCGCCGAGGCCCTGTCGCGCGCCGCCGACGCGATTCGGGACACCTTGGCTGAACAGGAGGGCCGCTGATGGCGACGGTCACCGTCGAGATCAACGGCCGCCCCTACGCCGTGGGCTGCGCCGATGGCCAGGAAGAGCGTGTCCGCATTCTCGCCAAACAGTTCGACGGCCATGTCCGCCAGGTGGCGGGCGAGGTCGGCCACGTCGGCGACATCCGCCTGTTCCTGATGGCCGGGCTGATGCTGGCCGACGAACTGCACGAGGTCCGTCTGGCCGATCCGAACGCGCCGCCGCCGCCGGCCGCCGCCTCGACGGACGGCGTGGCCGAAGCCCTGAACGCCGTCGCCGCCCGACTGGAGAAGATCGCCCAGGGGCTGTGACGCCCCTGTGAGCCCAGGCCATTGTTCCGCCCGGGATGAAGGACTATCTTGTTCCACGGCGGGTCTTGCTGCGGCCCTCGTCGAAGGCAACATTTCCTCGCGACCTTAATTCACTCGAAGGGATCTGTCCCTGTTTGGGCTCGAGGGCCCGGGCACACGGAGCCCACCTGGCTACCCAGGTTCGAGAGGATTTAAACGTCCTTCACGGTTCTTGCGGCGCCGCCAACCTTCTCTCTTTGAGTGCGCTATCGGTCGCCGCGCAGCGGCTCCCTGCTTGAGCGCGTTCCTCCCCATCGGGGGAGGGGGACCATGCGAAGCATGGTGGAGGGGGCGACGCCGCAGCGCGGAACAGGTACCTCTCCCTTCATGACAATCGACAAGCGTGAACTCCGGTCAGCCATGCGGGCCACGCGCAAGCGTCTGGCCGGGCTGGACGCGGGCGCCGCCGAGCGCGCCGCCGGTCAGGCCGAGGCGCTGCCCTCGGCAGCGATCGTCGCCGTCTACCGGGCCATCGGTTCGGAACTGGACGCCGACGCCCTGTCCCTGGCCCTGATGCGCGCGGGGCGGATCCTGTGTCTGCCCGTGGTGGTCGAACGCGACGCGCCCATGACCTTCCGTCGCTGGAGTCCGGGCGAACCGCTGGAGATGGACGAGGCGGGCGTGCCGGCGCCGTTCCCGCTGGCGGGAGAAGTCACGCCGGAGCTGATCCTGACGCCGTTGCTGGCCTTTGACGCCGAGGGCGGACGGCTGGGGCAGGGGGGCGGCTATTACGACCGCACCTTCGCGGCCATGCCGGACGCCGTTCGGGTCGGTTTCGCCTACGCGGGGCAGCAGGTGGAAAACCTGCCGCTCGAACCGCACGATATCCGCCTGCATGGCGTTCTGACCGAGACGGGCTATACGCCCTTCGCATGAGGCAGACGGTATGAGGCTGGCGTTCTTCGGCGACGTCGTGGGAAAATCGGGCCGGGACGGGTTGAGCGATCACCTGCCCGCGCTGAAGCGCGACCTGAAACTCGACTTCGTGGTGGTCAACGCCGAGAACGCCGCCGGCGGTTTCGGCATTACCGAGAACACCGCGCGCGAGCTGTTCATGGCCGGGGCTGACTGCCTGACGCTGGGCAACCACAGCTGGGACCAGCGCGAGGCCCTGACCTATATCGTGCGCGAGCCGCGGATGATCCGGCCGCTCAACTATCCGCGCCTGATGGACGCCCCGGGCGCCGGGGCCAACCTGTTCGAGACGCCGGGCGGCAGGACCGTGCTGGTCATGAACGTGCTGGGTCGTATCCACATGGACCCGATGGACTGCCCCTTCAGCGCGGTCGAGAAGGAACTGGCCGCCTGTCCGCTGGGCATGGCCGCCGACGCCATCATCGTCGACATGCATTGCGAGGCGACGTCGGAGAAGATGGCCATGGGCCATTTCTGCGACGGCCGGGCCTCGCTGGTTGTGGGCACCCACACCCATGTTCCGACCGCCGACTGCCAGATTCTGACGGGCGGCACCGCCTACCAGACCGACGCCGGCGGCTGCTGCGACTACGACAGCGTCATCGGCAACGACAAGGAAGAGCCGCTGCGGCGCTTCACCACCCGGCTGTCGGGCGGCCGCTACACCCCCGCCCACGGTCCGGCGACCATCTGCGGCGTCTACGTCGAGACCGATGACAGGACTGGTCTGGCCACGCGCGTCGAGCCGATCCGCGTCGGTGGGCGGTTGAGCCAGGCGGTCCCGGTGGTCGCCTGATCTAGGGCAGCTGGAACAGCGTCTCGACCGGCAGGTCGAACGCCCGCGCCAGCTTCAGCGCCAGCACCGTCGAAGGGACGAAGACGCCGTTCTCGACGGTGTTGATCGTCTTGCGCGTCACCCCGACCCGCTCAGCCAGTTCGGCCTGGGTCCAGCCGCGTTCGGTGCGAAAGTCCTTCAAGCGGTTGGCGAGGACCGGCTCAATCACGGTCGCCGCGCCGTTCCAATGTGGCGTAGCGAAGGATGGCGACGCCGATGCCGATGCTCAACGTGGCGTGGATCGCGTCCAGGGCGCTGATCGGCCGGACGAACTGGTTGACCGCATAGACGCCCAGCCCGCCCAGGACGGAGGCGAAGAATCCGGCCTGTTGACCCCGGTGGCGGTTGTCGACGGCTACCTCGTCATTGATCAGGCGGCGCACCTCGCGGTTGCGGAACCAGCCGCCGCCCGTCGACATGAGCACCAGAAGCAGCAGGATCCAGACCGCCCAGGCCGAGACCTTCACATGGTCGACCAGCCGGTCCCCGTCGACGGCAGCGCCCCATGCGTAAAAGCTGCCCTGCCAGAGGATGAAGAACAGGCCCTGGTAGAAGAGCATGCGTCCGCGCCGGCGGGATACGCGCTCGGCGATCTGCGCGGCGCTGCGGGTCTCGGTCATGACAGTCGTCCCCCTGGAAGTAACCTTCAGGTGACATGTAACTTGTGGGTTACCTCGGCGTCAAGAGCGATCCATCAAGGGTCGTAAAGCCCGCTTGACGATGTTTCGATGATTAGCTAAATATCGACTCATGAACCGGGTCTTCAAGGCGCTCTCCGATCCCACCCGCCGCAAGGTGCTCGAGCTGCTGCGTGAGCGGCCCATGACGGCGGGGGAGCTGGGCGGGCATTTTCCGGTCTCCGGCCCGACCATGTCGGCCCATTTCAACGTCCTGCGAGAGGCCGATCTGATCGACGCCCGCAAGCAGGGCGTGACCATCACCTATCGGCTGAAGCTGTCGGTGCTGGAGGACGCCCTGCTGGGCTTCGCCCAGACCTTCGGCATCGGTTCCGCCCCCATCAGCCCGGCGACGGTCTCCGCGCCCGGCGAGGAGCTGCCCTCATGACTGTCAAACCCATCGTCCAGGCCCTCGGGCTCGCGGCCGTCTTCCTCGGGCTCGCCGCCGCCCTGCGCTACGCCGCCTCGTCCGGCTATATCGGCGAAGATCTCGCCCGTCGGGCCATCCAGGTCGTCATCGGCCTGGGTCTGGCCGCCTACGGCAATCTGATGCCCAAACAGGGCGGCCGACCCCGCGCCTCGGTGCGGGCCGAGACAGCGGCCCAGGCGGCGCTCCGGGTCGGCGGCTGGTCCATGGCCCTGGCCGGCCTGGTCTATGCGGGGCTATGGGCCTTCGCGCCCCTGACCTTCGCCGACGCCGCCTCGATCTTCATCGTCGGCGGCGCCACGGCGCTCACCCTCGGCTTCGCCGTCTGGACATATGCGACCTGCCGCCGCGAGCGCGCGGTCGGCTAGGGTCAGGCCGCCACGACCCGGCTGTCCCCGCTGGCCACGGCGTATTTCGCGCGCGTGGTCAGGGTCCCGCCCCGCTCGGATACCTTGTCCAGCACCTTGAACTCGGTTTGCCAGCGTTCGGGCGTCACGTCGCAGACGACATAGCCGCGCTGGGCGTTGTTGAACTTCAGGAACGGATTGTCGGCCAGGTAGCGGCGACCGTCCTCGCGCTGGTCCTGGCCGTCGCCGCTGGAGCTGATCGAGGTGCCGACGAACTCGGCCGCGACCGGCGCGCCCTCAGGATGGCGGCTGTCGAGGTACAGCTCGCCCGCATAGTTCTGGTGCTCGTCGCCGGTCAGGACGACGGTGTTGCCGATATGGCGGTCGTGCAGCCGCTTGAGCAGGCGCTGGCGCGGGATGCGATAGCCGGCCCAGCTGTCCAGGTTGTAGCCGAGCTCCGGCCCCTCCTTGCGGTCCAGATCCATGACCATGACCTGCTGGGCCAGCACCTTCCAGTGCGCGCGCGACTGGTCGAGGGCGCGATACAGCCAGGCCTCCTGGGCGTCGCCCATGACCTGAGCCGCCGGATCATCGACCCCGGCGCAGGTCGTACCGAAGGTGTCGTCGCAGGGCTGGTTTGAACGGAATTGGCGGGTGTCGAGGAAATTCAGGTCCAGCAGGTCGCCCCAGGCAGCGTTGCGATACAGCTGCATGTCGGCCCCGCGCGGGAACGCCGAACGCCGCAGCGGCATGTGCTCGTAGAAGGCCTGGGCCGCCGCCTGTCGCCGCAACAGGAAGACTTCCGGCGGCACGCCGTCGGAGTCGAGCTCTGAAACCCAGTTGTTCTCGACCTCATGGTCGTCCCAGGTGCAGAACCACGCCGCCGACTGGTGGCAGGACTGCAGGTCCGTATCCAGCTTGGTCTGGGCGTAACGGCGGCGGTAGTCGTCCAGGCTGAAACAGGCGCCGCTGGCGTGCATCCGCGGGTTGTCGATCGTGCCGCCCGAGCCGGTGTAGGTCCGCGAAGGCCGGCCCTCGTAGATGTAGTCGCCGTAGCAGAAGATGAAGTCGAGATCGTCGCGCGAGGCGTAGCGGTGGGCTGTGTAGAAGCCCTGCTCGTACTGCTGGCACCCCAGGACGCCGAACCGCGCCATGGCCAGGGCCGCGCCCGCGGCCGGGGCGGTCTTCGCCTTGCCGGCGGCGCTGCGCTCGGCGCCCGCACGGAAACGATACCAGTACTGCCGGCCGGACTGCAGGCCGCCGACCTCGACGTGGACCGCGTGGCCGAGCTCGGGCCGGGCGACCGCCTCGCCCTTCTGGGCGATGGCGCGGAAGCCGCTGTCGGTCGCAACCTCCCAACTCACCGGCACCGGCGCGCCCGGCATGCCATAGCCCGGAGCCATCGGATCGGGGGCGAGCCGGGTCCAGATCACAAAGCCGTCGGGCAGCGGATCCCCCGCGGCGACGCCGAGGCTGAACGGGAATTCCGCGAACACCGGGTCCGCCAGCGCCTGCCGGCCCGCGCCGATGACGGCCGTCCCGGCGCCGAGGCCCAGAAGCAGCCCACGGCGGGACATGGAATCGAACGCGCGCATCGAAGCCTCCGGATCAGGACCGACCAGACCTAGACCGGAAATGCGACAGTCGTCACGCGGCGACGCTTCACACGTCGGGGAAGTCGGCCCGTCCCCGCGCCACGCGGGTCGGGCCGCGCAGGCCGGCTTCCTGGGCGGCCATGGCCTCCAGCTCGCCGAACAGGGTGTCGACATCGCCGCTGTTGCGGCTGCGGATGCACAGGGTGCTCTCGCCCTCGCGGCCCCAGCGGCGTTCGACCGTCGCGGCGACACGGTGGTCCGTGGCCAGCATCCGGGTCATCCGCTCCTTCAGCACCGTGTCCACACCGGCCCCGTAGCTGCCGAAGGCCACCGTGAAGTCGCAGCGGACCCCGTCCACGCCTGTGGACGAGCGGGCGGACGAAGCGCAGCCGGCCAGGGCCAGAGCGCCCAGAACGGCGGCGATACGGGTCAGGCTCATCCCTCGATCCAATTCGGCATCCAGCCCTCATGGAATTCCCGCAGGTGGTCCATCGGGATGCGGAACAGGTCGCCGTCGGGGCCGCCCGAGGCGAAGTCCGTCCCCTTGGCCCGACCGACGACCGAGGCGTGCAGTCCGGCCTTCTGGGCCGCCGCCAGGATGGCGGTCGGGTCGGAAACGGCGATCAGGTAACGGGCCTGGTCCTCGCCAAACAGGAAGATGTGGGCGTGGGTGGCGCTCGAGGCGTCCAGCTCGACGCCGCAGTCCGAGGCCAGGGCGATATCCGCCGCCGCGCCGATCAGGCCGCCGTCCGACAGGTCGTGGACACAGGTCAGGTCGCCCGCCTCGATCAACCCGCGCACGAAGTCGCCCGTCACCCGCTCCAACTTCAGATCGACCGGCGGCGGCGCCCCGTCCTCGCGGCCCAGCACCTCGCGCAGATAGATCGACGCGCCGAGCTCGCCGACGGTTTCGCCGATCAGCACCAGCACATCGCCCTCGACCATGCCGCCGAAGCCGACCACGATGTCATAGTTGGTCAGCAGGCCCACGGCCCCGACGGTCGGGGTCGGCGGAATGGCCGCGCCATTGGTCTCGTTGTA
>JBBRFV010000037.1:0-11867 GCA_038241335.1 Caulobacterales bacterium
GCCTTCGACTGGATCACACCGGCGCTGTTCACCACGGCGATGGTGCTCTTGCCCGAGAAGCCGGCGATCGCCGTTTCGAGCGTTTGGCCGACGTTGCGGCCGGTCAGGCTGTTCGGCGCGGGCACCGCGCTATTGGCGTTGTGAGCGCGGTTCAGCTCGTCGGCGACATGGGTGACCAATTCGCCGAGCCGCTCCGCCGCCGCCGGCGCGTCCTTGTCGCGCAGCTCGACCAGGCCCTTGATCTCGCCGGAGGTGATGTTGTCGAGCAGCGCCCGCTTCTGGGCTCCCGGCTCGGTGACCCATATTTCGTTGAAGGCAGTCTCACCGGTGACCGTACCGGCGCGACTATAGCTGAGCGTGGCCGCCCCCTCGCCGGCCAGCAAGGCGCCGGCGCCCGTGCGGATCGAGACGCCGCCCACCGGCCGCACCGTCACGCGCACGTCCATCAGGCTCGAAAGCTGGCCGATCAGGGCCGACTGGGCCGTCTCGGCGCCCGAGGAATCGCCGTTGACCACGGTGGCGCGAGCGATCTCGAGGTTCAGGCCTTCGATCTGTTGCAGCAGGCCGTTGGCCTTTTCGACATCGCTCTGGATGCGGCCGTCGGCGTCCTCGCGTACCGCCTGGATCTGCTTGCCTATCCGCCCGGCCTCGTCGAACAGGCTCTGGGTCTTGAACAGCGCATCCTGACGCAACGGCGACGAGGTCGGGGTCTCGGCGCTGGCCGCAAAGGCTGCAAAGACGCCGTCGACCTGGGAGAAGAAACCCGTGTCGCCGCCCGGGTCGCCGAAGAGCGACTGAATGCGGTCGTACAATTCATAGCGCACGCCCTGACGCGCGGACTCGGCGCCGGCGCTCAGGCTGGCGGCCTGCAGGAAGCGGTCGGTGGCCAGGCGGATACGCGCGACCTCGACGCCGGAGCCCACGCCCTGGCTGACCAGGGTCTGCTGATCGGCGATCTTGCGGACGTAGCCGGGCGTGTTGACGTTGGAGACATTGTCCGAAACCACACGCAGCTGGGTCTGGGCCGCGGCCAGCCCCGTGGTGGCGTTGTTCAGGATGGCGCTCAGCGACATGCGACGACCTCCCCAAGGGCGACCCCGGGAGAGGCGCCCGGCAAGCCCTGCCAGTCGATGCGCGTTTTTTGCCCGGCGTAGTCGCCGTTCGCTTCACGCAAGTCACTGATTTTATGCGAGATCGTATTTCGCGCCTGGGTCATGGTCGGTTAGGGGCGCAAACCATGGGCCAGACGGGCGTCGGACGGGCCACGGCCGCAGCGGCGATCCCGGGCGCCGGGCAAGAAACGTCGGCGCACGGCAAGTTTCGACCCGCGCCGGGCCCGGCCCGCCAGATCTGAATCCAAAAAACTGCCAACCTTTACAACCTCCTGCACTAACTTGCGGCGATGGCCCGTGATTTGCGGCAGGGGGTCCGAATGGTCCGGCGCAGCAGGCGCCCTTGTCACCCCTCCACACCGGCAAACATGTCCGCCCAGGTCCTGCTGTCCGTCGCTGCGCCCGCCCTGCCCGCCGCCCCCCCGGCGACGGCGGACGCTGGCGCGTCCGACTTCAAGGGCTTCCTGGGCGAGGCCATGAGCGGGGTCCGGACTCCCGGGGACGCCCGTCCGGACCGGGCCGTGAAGACGAAGGCCGACAGCGACGTCGGAACCCCCGCCGGTTTCCTGACCCCGCCCGTCGCCCTGCCGACGCCGACGCCTGTTCTGACGGCGCCTGCGACCGGCTCGACGCCGGAAGAACCAACGGACGCCCTCACGGCGGCGAGCGACGCCGCTACGGGGTCCGCCGGACCGCCGGACCGCGTTCCGGTTCCTGAAGCGGCCCCCGCTCCGTCCCTGAAAGACGCCGCCGCGATCGACAAGCCGACCCCGGGCCAGACGGCCGTTCCCGCCAAGGGGTCTGGCGAGACCGTCGTCCCCGTCAAGGGAATGGAAGCCCTGGTTCCGCCCGAGGGCGGCAAGACCGCGCCCGCCGACGCCGCGAAAGCCGCCGTCGCCGCTCTCGAACTGGTCGCCGCGGCGTCGCGGGCCCAGAGCCCGGAGCCGGCCGCCTCCGTCGCCCCGGTCGCCGCGCCCGTCACGCCGCCTCCGCTCCGCGCCCTGCCCGAACGCACCTCGTCGCCCCTCGAACCCGAGGCGAAGACCGCGACGAGCCTGGAGCCCGCCAAGGCGGCTGCGTCTGCACCCGCCGCCGGCGTGTCGTCCTCCGTTTCCGACCAGCCGGTCAGGGCCGTCGAGTCTGCGCCGCCCCCGCAGCTCGACGCCATGGCCGCCGATCCGGGCTCGAACGATCCGACCTCGCCAACCCCCGGCCAGGCCGAAGGCCCGACCGCCCAGGCCCAGGCTCACGCCGTCGTCCACGAGACGACGCCGTCCCAGATTTCCCGCGCCTCGCTTGACGCCACGGCCCAGATCGCCGCCCAGATCGTGCGCAAGCTGGAAGGCCGCTCGACCCGGTTCGAGATGGCGCTGACGCCCGATGACCTCGGCCGCGTGGACGTGAAGCTGGACATCGATTCCGACGGCCGCCTCGCCGCCCGTCTGGCCTTCGACAATCCGCTCGCGGCCACCGATCTGAAGGGCCGCGCCGACGAGCTGCGCCGCCAGCTTCAGGACGCGGGGTTCCAACTGGCCGACAACGCCCTGGAGTTCGCGGATCGCGACAGTTCGTCCAGCGCCTTCGATCGGGGCGGCGACGCCCGCAAGGGCCAGAACCGCGCCTTCACCGCCGCTTCGCGTCTCAACGCCGAAATCGACGTCGCCCAGCCTCCCCGCTGGATGGCGCTCTCCCTCACGCCCTCGGGCCTGGATCTGAAAGTCTGATCGATGGTCGACGCCGTCACCACAACCAACCAGGCCACGACCCGGATCAACTCCGGCACGACAATGCTGGCCTCCAATTTCGAGACCTTCCTCAACCTGCTGACGACGCAGTTGAAGAACCAGGACCCGCTGTCCCCGGTCGATTCCAACCAGTTCACCGCCCAACTGACCCAGATGGCGGGGGTTGAGCAGCAGTTGCTGACCAACGACCTGCTCAAGAGCCTCGTGTCCGGCCAATCCGGCGGCGCGGGCCTCGCCAGCGCCGCGACTTACATCGGCAAGGACGCCACCGCCGCCTGGGCCGCCACCAAATTCACCGGCGGCGACGCCAAATGGAGCTACGAGCTGGCGGACAACTCCGCCTCCGCCACGCTCCAGGTCCTCGACGGCACGGGCAAGGTCGTCTGGCAGGGCGACGCGCCCGACAAGACCAGCGGCGTCCATGACTTCACCTGGAACGGCAAGGCCACCGACGGGGCCAACGGCCAGGAGGGGGGCGTCTACACCCTAAAGGTCGTCGCCAAGGACCCGGCCGGCGGTGCGCTGGACGCCCAGGTCCTGACCCGCGGCCGCATCACCGGCGTCGAGATGTTCGACGGCGTTCCCTACCTGACCGTCGGCAACGCCGTCCTGCCTCTTTCCAGCGTGATCGCGCTGGACGAGGCGAAGACCACGACCACCATCACCAACAACAATGGGGACGACGGCCCCACGGCCTGATCGCCCCCCTCCCCCGTCAATTGTTCTCGTAAGGAGTCACGCTCATGAGCATCAACAGCGCCCTTCTCGCCGGCGTGTCCGGCCTGACCGCCAACTCGGCGGCCCTCGCCGCCATCTCGCAGAACATCGCGAACGTGAACACGATCGGCTACAAACGCACCGCTGCGGAGTTCCAGACCGTGATCAACAGCCAGGCCTCAGGCGCCGGCTATTCCGCCGGCGGCACCCTGGCCTCGGCCCGGCATTTCACCAGCCAGAACGGCCAGCTCCAGCGCACCACCTCGAACACCGACCTGGGCATCGCGGGCCAGGGCTTCTTCGTCGTCGCCGAGAAGCCGGAGAACCTGCAGGTCACAGACGCCCGCCTGTTCACCCGCGCCGGCGCCTTCCGCGTCGATGACCTGGGCTACCTCAAAAACACTGCGGGCCTGTATCTGCAGGGCTGGCCGGTCGACTCGGACGGCAACATCAGCGCCGATCCCTCGGACCTGAACCGTTTGCGCACCATCAACGTCGGCTCGGTCGGCGGCACCGCAGAGCCCACCACCCGGGTGCAACTGAACGCCAACATCAAATCGAGCCAGTCGGTCTCGGCCGAGGCCACGGACGCGGCGGCTACGCCCCCGGGGGCCAACGCCTACGATCCCGCCACCAACTCCATGGCCATGTGGGACCCAGAAACCGGCGTCGGGGTGAAGCCCGACTTCGAGCTGACCATTCCGGTCTCCGACTCCAAGGGCGGTCAGCGCACCGTCGCCATCTCCTTCCTGAAAAGCACCACGCCGAACCAGTGGTATTCGGAAATCCGGGCGATCCCGGCCTCGGACGTGGTCACCGGTTCGGGTCTCACCAATGGCCAACTGAAGTCGGGTCTGGTCTCCTTCACCCAGGACGGCCGTCTCGACGCCACCGCCATGGCGGCCCTCGGCGCCCAGGCGCTCTTCGCCGACCCGGCCAACGCCTCCTTGAGCTTCAACGCCTCGGACGCCGCAGCGCCAGGTGCGGGCCAGTTCAACTGGGCCCCTGGCCTGGGCATCAGCGATCAGTCTCTCTCGTTCGACCTCACCGCCTCGGCCGGCGGCCTGACCCAGTACGACAGCGCCTCGGTGGTGCAGGCCGTGCTGACCAACGGCACCGCCTTCGGCAACCTCAGCGAGGTCAAGATCGACGACAATGGCTTCGTCACCGCCATCTTCGACAACGGCGTGACCCGCAAGATCGCCCAGATCGCCCTGGCCACCTTCCCCAGCCCCGACAGCCTGACCGAGACCTCGGGCAACGCCTTCAAGGTCAGCCAGGGCTCGGGCACCTACAATCTGAAGGCCGCGGGGACCGGCGGCGCCGGCACCATCGGCTCGTCCCAGCTGGAGGCCTCGACCGTCGACCTCTCGGCCGAGTTCACCGGTCTGATCACCACCCAGCGGGCCTATTCCGCCTCGTCCAAGATCATCACCACGGCCGACGAAATGCTGGCCGAACTGATCAGCATCAAACGCTGATCGCCGAGTAAGTAGTCGTTAGTCCTTATGAATCGTCGCTTCAGTATTGAGCCGGTGGACGGAGGGGATTTTATATTTTCCTTCACCACGACGCTTAAACGGACCTTAGCCGCCTGCCTCTACCTTGAAATCTCAAATGGTGGTGGTGAATGAGGCTTAAGCCCATGCTGCAAGATAGACGCCTTAACAGCAAAGGCGAACAGTACGTGGTCGGACCTACGGGCACGCCCCTAACGCTGCGGGACCTCCCGCCGACGAACACCGACCGCTGGGTCATCCGTCGTAAGGCGGAGGTGGTCGCCGCCGTTCGCGGCGGTCTCCTCAGCCTCGAGGACGCCCTGGCCCAGTATCGCCTGACCGCCGAGGAATTCCTCGCCTGGCAGAAGGCGATCGACAAATGGGGCATGCAGGGCCTGCGCACGACGCGCATCCAGCACTACCGGTCGTAGTCTTCTCCCCGATCGACCTGACGGCCGCTCCCGGAAACGGGGGCGGCCGTCGGCGTTTCCGGACCGGGCGGCGACTTGTTTACAGGAAATGGCGGCTGTCGGACGCGAGGGCCGGATCTGCGCCCGGATCGCCCAGTCATAGCGCGGCCTCGAATTTGTCCGCTGCGGTCGCTATATGGCCGCGATGACGCTCGCCGAGCCCTTGTGCCCGATCCCCGACATCGCCCCCATGACCGGCCAGGCCGACATGGACGCGGCGATAGAGTCCGCGCGCCTTGCGGTCGGTCTGCCGGTCGGCTCGCGCGTGGTCGCAGCGATGTCGGGCGGGGTGGACTCCACCGTCGTCGCCGCCCTGCTGCACAAGGCCGGCTATGACGTCGTTGGGGTGACGCTTCAGCTCTACGACCACGGCGCGGCGCTGAAGAAGAAGGGCGCCTGCTGCGCCGGTCAGGACATCCACGACGCCCGTCTTGCGGCGGAGATGCTGGGCATCCCCCACTATGTCCTCGACTACGAAAGCCGCTTCCGCGACGCGGTGATCGACCAGTTCGCCGACGCCTACCTGGCCGGCCAGACGCCGGTGCCCTGCATCCGCTGCAACCAGACGGTCAAATTCCGCGACCTGCTGGACGTCGCCCGCGACCTCGGCGCCGCGGCCATGGCGACCGGCCACTATGTCCGACGCTCGGTGGTTGGCGACCGTGTCCAGATGCGCAAGGCGATCGACCACTCGCGCGACCAGTCCTACTTTCTGTTCGCCACCACGGCCCCGCAGCTCGACTACCTGCGCTTCCCGCTGGCCGATCTTGAAAAGCCCCAGGTGCGCGGCGTGGCGCTGGAGCTCGGCCTGCGCATCGCCGCCAAGCCGGACAGCCAGGATATCTGCTTCGTGCCCAACGGCGACTACCGCACCCTGATCGACAAGCTCCGGCCCGAAGGCCGCGAGGCCGGTGAGATCGTGCACATGGACGGCCGGGTGCTGGGCGGCCATTCGGGCATCACCGACTACACCATCGGCCAGCGCCGGGGCCTCAACGTCGCCGTCGGCGAGCCCCTGTTCGTCACCCGGCTGGATCCGGCCAAGCGCCACGTCATCGTCGGCCCGCGCGAGGCCCTGCTGACCGCGTCGCTGACGCTGGACGAGACCAATTGGCTGGGCGACGAGCCCTCGATCAAGGACGCCGCCGAGGCCGGCGCAGCGGTGCTGGCCCGCGTCCGCTCGACCCGACCGCCCTCCCCGGCCCGTCTGGGACTGATCGACGGCGTCATCAGCGTGAATTTCGAGACCGGCGAGGAAGGCGTGGCGCCCGGCCAGGCCTGCGCCCTCTACAACCCTGCCGATCCCGACCGGCTGCTGGGCGGCGGCTTCATCAAGACGACCACTGCTGTTGTCTGACCCCGTGGCCGACGCCTTGGGCGTGCGCCCCGGCCTTCCGGTCCAGTTCCGCTGGCTGCTCGAGGAATTCCCTCGCGACCGCTGGACCGAACGCCTCGACGAGACCGCCGCCTTCTGGCTGCAGATGCACGCCAGCTTCCGCGGTCATCAGGCGCACCTGGACGGCCTGGTCGGCCAGTGGCGCGTGTCAGGCGACGCCCGGGCCCTGCACCGCGAGCTGATCCCGGCCCTGCAGTCCTTCCTTCAGCACCTCGACGGCCACCACCGCGTCGAGAGCGGCCAGTATTTCCCGATGATGCGCAAGATCGAGCCGCAGATCGCCGCCGGCATCGCCCTCCTCGACCGGGACCACGACATCATCCACGAGACGCTGGAAATCCTGTTCCAGGGCGGCATGGCCTTCCATCAGGCCATCTCAGCCGGCGCGTCCGACGCCCCCGACAAGGCGCATCGCCTCGGCGATTTGATCGCGGCCGCCGGAAAGCCTCTGCTGCGCCATCTGGAGGACGAGGAGGACATCGTCATTCCCCTGATCCAGCACCGCGGCCTGAACGGCTAGCGGAGTCCGAGGCCGGGCCCGTCGACGCCCGACTACGTCCGAATCTGACGCAGGCGCATGCTTGAATGCGACGTGCCCCGGTTGGGCAGGTCTTTGACAATCACATGGCGATCGAGCCGCGAAGGCCCGTCGTTTTCCGTACACCCGGCGCACAATCCGGACTCTCCGGACTCTCCGGACTGTCTTTTTCGGACGCTTCCGGGGTCGGATGGCCAGTCAATCCGGGCATTTCAGCCCCTGTCTGGACTCTCCGGACTCTCTGGACTCATTTTTTTGACGCCCTCGGTTAGAGGGCCCGGCGATCCGGATATTCGCTGCGCTGTCCGAACTCATCAGGCCGCTTTGCCTATGAACGGACCGGCATCAGCTTGCGGCGCTGCCGCACCAGCGCCAGCGGGCGACCGTCCGGCGCGTACGCCACCCCATCCTCGACTGCCCAGCCGCCACCGACATCGCGGCTGGTGAAGTGGAAATAGGCCCAGCCTTCCGGGGATATCTCGGGCGCCAGCGCCATCAGCAGGTCGGCGCGCAGGTCGACGCTGGCCGAAATGACCGGCGGCATCGAAAAGGCCGTGAAATAGGTCGGGTACAGGCCGTCCAGCAGAAACAGCATCCGCGCCTCATCCAGCGGCGCGCCGCCGATGGTCCGCATCCAGCAGCCCAGTTCGGGAGTGCGGCCCGCGTTCTCGCCAGACAGCTTCGGTCCGTCGACGAAGCGGTGCTCGATATGGCGGGTGAACCAGGGGCCGAAGCCGGTATCCAGCGGCGTCGGCTCAAACTCGTCGACCGGTCGGAGCGAGGCGCTCAGCGGCGTCAGCACCGGCCCCGCCGCGTCACGGCCAAAAGTGCCCAGGGCCTGGATCGCCAGGCGATCGCCCTGGCCGCCGGTGACCGAGGCGTAGGAGACGTTGCGGCCGCTGCGGTTCATCGTCGGGGTGAAGGTCGCCTCTTCGAACCGCGCCGCGGCCAGATACTGGATGGTCAGGGACTGCAGCGGCGTCTCGATCCCCAGCCCCTGCCGCATGGCCCCGGCGGCCAGCGCCGCCATCAGCCCGCCGAACGGCGCGCCCCGCTCCTGCGGCGCCGACTGCGGGGCGTTCGAGAAACCGCCGTCCAGCAGCGCCGTCAGCCCGCCGGCGCCGTCGGGGATCAGGGTCAGGGCCTCGGAGAGGGTCTGCTGGGTCATGCGAAGGCGCTTATCTCGGACGAAAGGCGGGCGGAAGGCCGGAGCCCTCCGCCCGGAGTCAGGGGATCAGGAAACGCCGCAGCGTCTCCGTAGCCAAACAAGACTGACCTAGTGCGTTCAGATTGGCAACCCTCTTGCCAAAAGACTGACGCGGGGTCACTTTCCCTGCATGGGACGCACCGCAGACTATTCGAAACAGAGTTGTTCGATCGCCGCGACGCTGGAGGTTATCGGCGATCCGTGGACCCTGCTGGTCATCCGCGACGCCTTCAACGGGGTCAGCCGCTTCGAACAGTGGCAGGAGCGGCTGGGCGTGGCCCGCAACGTCCTCGCGGCCCGACTCAAGTCTCTGGTCCAGCACGGGGTGCTGGAGCCGCACCTCTATTCCGAGCGCCCCCCACGCAACGAGTACCGGCTGACCGCCAAGGGCAAGGACCTGTACGGCGTTCTGGTCACCCTGCACGGCTGGGGCGCCAAGCACGTCTATGGCGACGCGGATTCCGGCGTCTCCATGACCCACAAGACCTGCGGCCACGACCTGTCCCCGCGCATCGCCTGCGGCCATTGCAACGAGATCGTCAAGCCGCGCGACATCCTGCTGACCACTGCCGAGAACCGTCCCACGGTCGGCGAGATGATGCCCCGCGAACGGGCGGGCGACGAAGCCGCCTGAGGCACTTGCCATTTTTCACTGCGCGGCTCATCCAGCCGCGCAATTCCTCCTCCCAAGGGTAGCGTTTCCATGTCCGATCCCGTCGTCATCTGTTCCTTCGCCCGCACGCCCATGGGCGGCTTCCAGGGCGCCCTGTCGGGGGTCAAGGCCACCGACCTGGGCGCAACGGCGGTCAAGGCGGCCGTCGAGCGCGCCGGCGTCGATGCGGCCCGTGTCGACCAGATCTACATGGGCTGCGTCCTGCCCGCCGGCCTCGGCCAGGCCCCGGCGCGTCAGGCCGCCATCGGCGCCGGCCTCGGCGAGCATGTCGAGGCGACCACGGTCAACAAGATGTGCGGTTCGGGCCTGCAGGCGATGATGATGGCGACTGACGCCCTTCTCGCCGGCACCGCCGAGGTCATCGTCGCCGGCGGCATGGAGTCCATGACCGGCGCCCCCTATCTGATGACCAAACACCGCAGCGGGGCCCGGATCGGCCACGACGTCATCATCGACAGCATGTACATGGACGGGCTGGAAGACGCCTACGCGCCCGGCAAGCTGATGGGCGCCTTCGCCGAGGACTCGGCGGCGACCTACCAGTTCACCCGCGAGCAGCAGGATGAATACGCGCTGGAAAGCTTGCGCCGCGCCGTCGCCGCGATCGCCTCAGGCGCCTTCAAGGCCGAGATCACCCCCGTCGAGGTCAAGACCCGCAAGGGCGTCGAGATCGTCGACACGGACGAACAGCCCGGCAAGGCCATGCCGGAGAAGATCCCGACCCTCAAGCCCGCCTTCTCCAAGGACGGCACCATCACCGCCGCCAACGCCAGCTCGATCTCGGACGGCGCCGCAGCGCTGGTCATGACCCGCGAGAGCGTCGCGAAAGCCATGGGCCTGCCGATCGTCGCCCGCGTCGTCGCCCACGCCGCCCACGCTCACGCGCCCGGCCTGTTCACCACCGCCCCGGTCCCGGCGATGCAGAAGGCGTTGAAGAAGGCCGGCTGGTCGGTCGAGGACGTCGACCTGTGGGAGATTAACGAGGCCTTCGCCGTGGTCGCCATGATCGCCATGCAGGAGCTTGGCATCGACCGGGCGAAGCTGAACGTCAACGGCGGCGCCACCGCCCTCGGCCACCCCATCGGCGCCTCGGGCGCCCGCATCCTGACCACCCTTCTGGCCGCCCTTCAGGCCCGCGGCGGCAAGAAGGGCGTGGCCAGCCTGTGCATCGGCGGCGGCGAGGCCGTGGCCATGGCGGTCGAGCTGATCTGAACCGATCGTTTCCTCCCCGTCGCTTGGCGAGGGGGAGGAGACCAACAATCCTCAGGCCGCCGGCTTCAGATACCGGTCGAACCAGCCGACAATGCGGTGACTGAGGTCGAGGATATGGGCCGGCTGGCGGATGCCGTGGCCCTCGTCCTGGTAGATGACCAGCGAGGTCGGCGTGCCGTTTGACACCAGGCCGTGCCAGTATTCCATCGACTGGGGCGCGGGCGTCTCAAGGTCGCGTTCGCCGACATACAGGAAGGTCGGGGTGTGGGCGTCGCGGATGGTGCGGATCGGCGACAGCCGGTCGTAGACCGACGGATCGTCGTAGAAGGGCGCGCCGAAGAAGGGCGTCATCCACTGGTCGATGCCGTTCTGGCCGTAATAGCTGCCCCAGTTGGCGATCCCGGCCCCGGAGACGGCTGCGTGGAAGCGCTGCGAATGAGCCACCGTCCACATGGTCATGAAGCCCCCGTAGGAGTGGCCGTAGATGCCCAGCCGGGCCTCGTCGACGGGGACCGCGGCCTCGACCGCGTCGATGCCCGTCATGATGTCGCGCAGGTCGCCGCCGCCGAAATCCTTGATGTTGGCGCGCTCGAAGGCCGCGCCCTGGCCGTAGCTGCCGCGGGGATTGGGCTGGAACACGAAATAGCCGGCCTCGACCAGGTCGCGGTTGGTGCCGGTGAAGACGAAGCGCGGTGTCACCGCCGACGACGGGCCGCCGTGGACGTTGACGATCATCGGATATTTCTGGCCCTCGGTCAGGGTCGTCGGCCCGATCAGCCAACCCTGCACCGTGAGTCCCTCGTTTCGCCAGGTGACGCTGCGGGTCGAGACCGCCGCGTGCAGGGCGTCGTTGTCGTGGGTGATGGCGTGGGCGGCCCCCAGACGGCCGAACTCGATGCGCGGCGCCCGGTCGAAGGTCTCTGTGACCATGGCGGCGCGGTCGCCCCGCGCGGTCAGGGACAGGCCCGAGAAGCTGGCGGGTTGGGTCTTGACGTCCGCGAATGTGCGCGCGACCGGGTTGACCGTCGCCGTGCCCGTATCGCCGCCCTTGATGACCTCGGCGATGAGCCGGTCGCCGCGCCAGACGAGGCGGGTGAAGGTGATCGGCGCCTCGGGCGTCACGTCGGTCTCGGTCCCTCCGGCCACGGGGATGGTGTAGACGTCGCCGCCTGAGGGGCCGAAGTCGCTCATGACGCCGCCGATGAAGGCGACGGTGCTGCCGTCAGGCGACACCTTGGGGCCGTTCATCTGCCAGGCCGGGGCCAGCAGGACCCGTTCCGAGCCGTCCATGCCGAAGT
>JBBRFV010000038.1:0-11660 GCA_038241335.1 Caulobacterales bacterium
CTGGCCGCGTTCGGGGTCGGGCGCGCCGATGACGGCCGCCTCGGCGACGGCGGGGTGGCGCAGCAGGGCGTGCTCCACCTCGGGCGCGCCGATGTTGTAGCCGGAGGAAACGATCATGTCGTCGGAGCGGGCGACGAACCAAAAATAGCCGTCCTCATCCAGCCGGTAGACGTCGCCGGTCAGGTTCCAGCCGTCCTGGACATAGGCGGCCTGGCGGTCGTCATCGAGGTAACGGCAGCCGGTCGGGCCGCGCACCGCGAGGCGACCCGTGCTTCCGGGCGGCAGGGGCCGGCCGGCGTCGTCGATGATGCGGGCCTGATAGCCCGGCACAGCCTTTCCGGTGGCCCCCGGGCGAATGTCGTCGCCTCGGGCCGAGATGAAGACGTGGATCATCTCGGTCGAACCGATACCGTCGATGATGCGAACGCCCGTCGCCTCATGCCAGGCGTCGGAGGTGGCGGCGGGCAGGGCCTCGCCCGCCGAGACGCAGGTGCGCAGGCTCGACAAATCGTGCTCGCCGGCCAGCTTCATCAGGGCGCGGTAGCCGGTGGGGGCGGTGAAGATGGCGGTGGCGCGCCGGCTGGCGATGGTCTCGGCCAGGGCGTCGAAGCCGGGACGGTGGGCGAAGGCGGTCGCGGCGCCGACGGCGGCCGGGAAGACCACCAGTCCGCCGAGACCGAAGGTGAAGGCGACCGGCGGGGTGCCGACGACGACGTCGTCCTGTGTCAGACCGACGATGTGTCGACCGAAGGTGTCGGCCATGGCGAGGATGTCGCGATGGAGATGGACGCAGCCCTTGGGCTTTCCGGTGGTCCCCGAGGTGAAGGCGATCAAAGCCGGATCGTCGGCTGAGGTGTCGATGGAGTCAAAGCGCATACCGGGCGGCAGGGCTTGTGCGGCCTTCCGCAAGGCGGCGGAATCCATGACGTGAGTCAGGCCGGGGACGGCGGTCCGCGCCTCGGCGACCGCGCCGGTCAGGGTCTCATAGACCAGCGCATGACTGACCCGGGCCTTGTTGATCACGGTGGCCAGTTCGGTCGCGCGCAGCATCGGCATGGTGGCGACCACCACCCCGCCAGCCTTCAGGATCGCGAACCAGGCCATCACCGTCCACGACGCGTTCGGGCCGTGCAGCAGCACCCGATTGCCGGGGACCAGTCCCAGGGCCTCGACCAGCACGCGCGCCATCCGGTCCGAGATGGCGTCGACCCGGCTCCAGGAAAACTCATGGTCGGCGTCGATCAGAGCGCGTGCGTCGGGGCCGGCGGCGGCGATGGCTCGCCGCAGCAGTTCGGCGCCGGCGTTCAGTTGCTCGGGGTAGGCCAGTTCCGGCAGGTCGAAGACCAACTCGGCCTGCTGATCCGCCGGGGGCAGGTGATCGAGCACGAACCGGTCGAGATGCGCGCTGGACCCCATCAGGCATTTCCACCCATGCCCGCCAGCACCTGCCGGGCGATGACGATCTTCTGAACCTCGGATGCGCCCTCATAGATGCGCAGGGCGCGGATCTCGCGATAGAGGCGCTCGACCGGATGGCCGGACACCACGCCGAGGCCGCCGAACAGCTGAACCGCCGCGTCGATGACGTGCTGAGCCTCGTCGGTGGCGTAGAGCTTGGCCATGGCGGCTTCGCGGGTGACGCGCGGCGCGCCCTGATCCTTGAGCCAGGCGGCGCGGTAGATCAGCAGGGCCGAGGCGTCGATCTTCAGCGCCATGTCGGCCAACGAGGCCTGCACCAGCTGCAGGTCGCTCATCGGCGCGCCAAAGAGCTGGCGGCTGCTGGTGCGGGCGACGGCCTCGTCGAAGGCCCGGCGCGAGAAGCCGAGGGCGGCTGCGGCGACGGTGGAGCGGAACACGTCCAGGGTGGCCATGGCGATGCGGAAGCCCTCGCCGGGCTGACCGAGAATGCAGTCCCCGTCGATGCGACAGTCGTTGAACCGGATCGTCGCCAGCGGGTGGGCGGCCATCAGGGGGATGCGTTCGACGATCTCGAAGCCGGGCGCAGCCGCGTCGACGACGAAGGCCCCGAGGCCCTTGGCGCCGGGCCCCTCGCCGGTGCGGGCGAAGACGGCATAGCGGTCGGCGAGGCCGCCGTTGGAGATGAAGGTCTTGGTCCCGTTCAGCACCCAGCCGTCGCCGTCGCGTCGCGCGGTGGTCGACAGGGCGGCGACGTCGGAGCCGGCGTCCGGTTCCGACAGGGCGAAGGCGGCGATGGTCTGACCTGAGGCCACGCCGGGCAGCCAGCGGGCCTTCTGGTCGTCCGTGCCGAACAGGCTGACCGGGCCCGAGCCGAGGCCCTGCATGGCGAAGACGAAGTCGGCGAGGCCTGAGCGACGGGCGAGGGTCTCGCGGGTCAGACACAGGGTGCGGACGTCGAGCTTGCCGTTGGCGTCCGGCACGGCGTTGTTCAGCCATCCGCCCTCGGCCAATGTTTTCAGGATCGTTCGGCAGTCGCCGTCCAGATCATGGTCGCCGTGCAGATGCAGCACGTCGCCGTTCGCCTCGGCCCAGGCTTCGATGTCATGCGCGAAGGCGCGATGCCGGTCGTCGAAGAAGGGCCAGTCGAGGAAGGTGCGATCGGCCATGCTCAGTCCCCCTCGAAAACAGGCTCGCGCTTGGCCGCGAAGGCCTCATAGGCGCGGCGGAAGTCCCTGGTCTTCATACAGATGGCCTGGGCCTGGGCCTCGGACTCGATGGCGGCGTCGAGGCTCATGTCCCATTCGATGTTGAGCTGGTTCTTGGTGATGCCGTGGGCGAAGGTCGGGCCCCTGGCCAGCGATCGCGCCAGTTCCAGCGCCGTCTGCATAAGCGCCTCGCCCTCGACCACCTGATTGTGGAAGCCCCAGCGTTCGCCCTCGTCGGCGGTCATGACGCGGCCGGTGAACAGCAGCTCGGACGCCCGGCCCTGGCCGATCTGGCGGGGCAGGATGGCGCAGGCGCCCATGTCGCAGCCGGCCAGGCCGACGCGGGTGAACAGGAAGGCGGTCCTCGTGCGCGGCGTGGCGATGCGCAGGTCCGAGGCCATCGCCATGATGGCCCCGGCGCCGACGCAGACGCCATCCAGCGCCGCAATGACGGGCTGGGGGCAGCCGCGCATGGCCTTGACCAGATCGCCGGTCATGCGGGTGAAGGCGAGCAGTTCCGGCATGGCCATTTCGGTGAGCGGTCCGATGATCTCGTGCACGTCTCCGCCCGAGGAGAAATTGCCGCCCGCCCCGGTGACGATCACCACCTTGCAGTCGCCGGCGTGGATGAGGGCGCGGAACAGATCGCGCATCTCGGCGTAGGAGTCGAAGGTCAGCGGGTTCTTCCGCTCGGGCCGGTTCAGGGTCAGGGTCGCGACGCCATCGTCGTCGACCGACCACAGGAAATGGGCCGCCTTGTAGTCGCGCGCCTTCATCCGTTCAGCTCCTCGTGCGTAGTGGCGTGGAGCGACCGCTTGGTGCGCTCCAGCAGTCGGGTCAGGTCGTCGGCCTCGACCGCGGTCAGGTCGGCGAACAGGGCTTCGATCCAGCGTTCATGAGCCAGCGCCATGGCGGCGAAACGGGTCTGGCCCAACGCCGTCAAACGCACGCGCTGCACCCGACGATCGGCGCCGGCCATGCCTTCGATCAGGCCGTCGGTCTTGAGCCGCGCGGCCAGACCCGTGACGTTGCCATTGGACACCATCAACATCCCCGCGGCCTCGCCCATGGTCAGGCCCGCTTCACCGGCTCGATCCAGGGCCGACAGCATGTCGAAACGGGGCAGGGTGGATCCAAAGTCGTCGCGCAGCCGCTGGGACACCGTCTGTTCGATACGCGTCGAACAGGTCAGCAGTCGTAGCCAGAGCCGCAACGACCGCTTGCCGTCGGGCGCGCCGCCCAGCCGGTCCGGCAGATGGGCGGCGGCGGCGGTCACAGCTCGCCGCCGGCTACGGGAACCGCGACGCCATTGATTCCCGAGGCCCCGTCGCCGCACAGCCAGACGATGGTCATGGCCACTTCGTCCGGCGTGATCAGCCGCCCCTGCGGATTGGAAGCGGCCAGGGCGGCCCGGGCCTCGTCGGCGCTGCGGCCCGTCTTGCCGACGATGGCTTCAATGGAGCGGTCGACCAGATCGGTGTCCGTGAAGCCCGGGCAAACGGCGTTGACTGTGACCCCCCTGGCCGCGAACTCCAGCGCCAGGGCCCGGGTCAGGCCGACCAGCCCGTGCTTGGCGGCGACATAGGCCGAGACATAGGCGTAACCCTTCAGGCCCGCGGTCGAGGCGACGTTGACGATGCGGCCGCGGCGACGCGAGACCATGCCCGGCAGGACCAGTCGAGCGGCGGCGGCCGGAGCCTCGAGGTTCAACGCCAGCATGGCGCGCAGGGCGTCGGCGTCGGTCTTGAGGAAGGGAGCCGAGGTAGCGGCGCCGGCGTTGTTGATCAGGAAATCCACCGGCCCGAAGCGATCGCGCCCGGCCTCGATCGCGGCGGCCAGGGCGTCGGCGTCGGTGACGTCGGCGGGGGCGGCGAAGGCGGCGTCGCCGATGCGGTCTGCGGTCTCGGCCAAGCGGCCGATGTGACGGCCGATCAGGGTGACGCGGCAGCCAGCCTCGGCCAGCCGCTCGGCGGTGGCGCGGCCGATGCCCGATCCGGCGCCGGTGACCACGGCGTGTCCGTCCAGCGTCATACCGGTCCTGCCTGCTGCTGACGTTCGAGGTTTCGCGCCAATTGGGAAAAGCCTGCGAGATACTGGACCGGCGGCTGGATCCCGCGCCAGCCGAGTTCGGCGGCGGCCCTCAGGCTCCAGTTCGGATCGGCCAGATGCGGCCGGGCCAGGGCGCACAGGTCGGCGCGGCCGGCGGCGAGGATGCTGTTGACGTGGTCAGTCTCGTAGATGTTGCCGACCGCCATGGTCACCACCCCCGCCTCGTTGCGGATGCGGTCGCTGAGCGGGGTCTGGAACATGCGGCCGTAGACCGGGCGGCTGTCGGACGACGTCTGGCCCGCCGAGACGTCGATCAGGTCGCACCCGGCCTTGGCGAAGGCGCGGGCGATGGCGACGGACTCGTCGGGCGTGATCCCTTCGTCGAGCCAGTCGGTGGCCGACAGCCGCACCGACATGGGCCGGTCGTCGGGCCAGGTCGCACGCATGGCGGCGAAGACGTCCAGCGGGAAGCGCAGCCGGTTCTCGAGGCTGCCGCCATATTCATCCGTGCGCCGGTTCGACAGGGGCGTGAGGAAGGACGACAGCAGATAGCCGTGGGCGCAGTGGAGCTCGACCATGTCGAACCCGGCCTCAACGGCCCAGTCCACGGCGCGGACGAAGTCGTCACGGACGCGATCCATGTCGGCGCGGGTCATCTCGCGCGGAACCTGATCGGCGTCGGACCAGGCGATGGGGGAGGGGGCGATCAACTCCCAGCCGTCCTCGACCAAGGGCAGGTCGGCTCGGGGACCCCACGGCCGTTCGACCGAGCCCTTGCGACCGGCGTGGGCCAGTTGCAGGGCGATGCGTGACCCGTGGGCGTGGACGAAGTCGGCGATCCGCTTCCAGGCGTCGCGGTGTTCGGGGCGGTACAGGCCGGCGCATCCCGGGGTGATACGGGCATCGGCCGAGACGTCGGTCATCTCGGTGAAGACCAGCCCGGCCCCGCCCAGCGCCCGGCCGCCCAGATGGACCAGATGGAAGTCGCCCACCGTCCCGTCCTCTGCCGAATACATGCACATGGGCGAGACCACGACCCGGTTGGGCAGGGTCAGGCCGCGCAGTTTCAGCGGCGCGAACATCGGCGGGGGCGGGTCGGCCGAGGGCGGCGCGCCGGCGGCCTCGGCGAACCAGCGCTCGACCCCGGTCAGGAAGGCGTGATCCCGCAGCCGCAGGTTCTCGTGGCTGACGCGCTGGCTGCGGGTCAGCAGGCTGTAGGCGAACTGGAGCGGTTCGAGGCCGACGTAACGGTCTACGGTCTCGAACCATTCGGTGGAGTTGCGCGCCGCGCTCTGCAGCTTGACCACCTCGGTCCGTCGCTCGGCCTCATAGGCGTCCAGGGCGGTGTCCAGATCGCCGACGGCGGTCAGCGCCTGCGCCAGGCGGATGGCGTCCTCGAAGGCCAGTTTTGTCCCGGACCCGATGGAGAAATGCGCCGTGTGGGCGGCGTCGCCCAGCAGCACCACCTTGCCGTCACGCCAGTTTGAACAGGCCACACGCGGGAAGTTGAGCCACGCCGAACCGCGCAGGTGGCGGGCGTTGCTCATCAGGGCCTGGCCGTCCAGCCAGTCGGCGAACAGGGCCTCGGCCGCGCGGCAGGTCTGGTCCTGGTCCATGACGTCGAAGCCCAGCCCGCGCCAGGTCCCCTCGCTGCATTCGACGATGAAGGTCGAGGCGCCCGGCTCGAAACTGTAGGCGTGGGCCCATATCCAGCCGTGCGGGGTTTCGACGAAGGCGAAGGTGAAGGCGTCGAAGGCCTTGGCCGTGCCCAGCCAGATGTATTTGTTGGTCCGCAGGTCGACGTCGACGCCGAAGACCTCGGGCCTGCCGTTGCGCACCACGCTGTTCAGCCCGTCGGCCGCCACGACAAGGTCCGCGTCCAGCGTCCAGGCATCGTCGACCACGCTCTCGAACCGCAGATCGACGCCCAGCGCCCGCGCCCGGTCCTGCAGAATGTTCAGCAGTCGCTTGCGGCCGATCCCGGCGAAGCCGTGGCCGCCCGAGCGGATGGTCTGGCCGTGGATGTGGACGTCGATGTCGTCCCAGTGGACGAAGGACGCCTCGATCGTCGCCGCCGTCTTCGGGTCGTTGGCCTTCAGGTGGCCAAGGGTCTGGTCCGAGAAGACCACGCCCCAGCCGAAGGTGTCGTCGGGGCGGTTGCGCTCATGCACCACCACGGTCAGCGAAGGATCGCGCAGCTTCAGCGAAATGGCGAGGTAGAGCCCGCCAGGCCCGGCGCCGATGACGGCGATGCTTCTGATGGTCGGGGAAGGCGACATATTTTAAGATTAAAACATTTCGGGACGACCGTCGAGTCGGATGAACGCGGCCGCAGGACGGAAACCTCGTATCCTTCCGGCGTTGAACCTCATGCTGCCTGAACCGGAACCAACGCCCTGCCCGATCCATCCCGCCTGTCACGCCGACTGGAGTCCGTCTTGCGGCCCACCCCCGATGGGCTGTGGTGTCCAGCGGGCGAGTTCTTCATCGATCCGCCCCGACCCGTAGACCGGGCGGTCATCACCCACGGTCACGCCGACCATGCGCGCGCGGGCCACGGGGCGGTTCTGGCGACGCCGGAGACCCTGGCCATCATGGCCGAGCGCTACGGGAAGGACTTCGCCGTCAGCATCCAGCCCCTCGCCTATGGCGAACGGATCATGGTCGGGGGCGCCGAACTGACCCTGTCGCCGGCCGGGCATGTGCTGGGCTCGGCGCAGGCGACCATACGGCAGGGCGGGCTGACCATCACTGCCTCGGGCGACTACAAGCGCCGCCGTGATCCGACCTGCGCCCCGTTCGAACCCGTGCCCAGCGACGTCTTCATTACTGAGGCGACCTTCGGCCTGCCGGTGTTCCGTCACCCGCCCGATACGCATGAGATCGGCCGGCTGCTCCGTTCGGTCCAGCAGTTCCCCGAGCGGGCCCATCTGGTCGGAGCCTACGCCCTGGGCAAGGCGCAGCGGGTGATCCGGCTGTTGCGTGAGGCGGGCTATGACGAGACCATCTATGTCCATGGGGCGCTGGAGCGGCTGAACCGGCTCTACGAGCATTTCGGCGTGGATCTGGGGCCGCTGGCGCCGGCGACGGGGTCCAAGGCCGATTTCGCGGGGCGCATCATCATCGCCCCGCCGTCGGCGCTGGCCGACCGCTGGAGCCGGCGCTTTCCCGATCCTGTCACAGCCTTCGCCTCGGGCTGGATGAGCGTGCGGGCCCGGGCCCGGCAACGCGGGGTGGAGCTGCCGCTGGTGCTCTCGGATCATGCGGACTGGGACGAGCTGACCGACACGCTGAAGGAGCTTTCGCCTGGGGAGGTGTGGATCACCCATGGTCGCGACGACGCCCTGCGCCGCTGGGCCGAGCTGAACGGACTCACGGCGCGGGCCCTGCATCTGGTGGGCTATGAGGACGAGGACGACGACTGATGCGCGCCTTCGCCGCCCTGCTGGATCGGCTGTCGCTGACGGCTTCGCGCAATGTGAAACTCCGCCTGATCCGCGACCATCTGGCCGACGCGCCAGATCCCGACCGGGGCTGGGCCCTGGCCGCCCTGACCGGCGCCCTGTCGTTCACCGCGGCGAAGCCGGCCATGATCCGCCAGGCGGTCGAGGCGCGGGTCGATCCCGAACTGTTCCGGCTGTCGTACGACTATGTCGGCGACCTGGCGGAAACCGCAGCCCTGATCTGGCCTACTCGCCACGGCGCCAACCGCGAACCGGACCTGTCCGAGGTGGTGGACGCCCTGAGAGAGGCGAAGCGCGGCGAGGTGCGGGGCCTGCTGGAAGGCTGGCTGGACGCCTTGGACGCCGACGGCCGCTGGGCCTTGCTGAAGCTGGTGACCGGCGGCTTGCGCGTCGGCGTCTCGGCGCGGCTGGCCTGGCAGGCGGCGGCGGACTTCGGCGGGGTGGAGGTCGCCGACATCCAGGAGGTCTGGCACGCCCAGGCGCCGCCCTACGCCGATCTTCTGGCCTGGCTGGACGGCAAGGCCGATCGCCCGTCGGCTGACGCCCACGGCCGCTTCCGGCCGGTCATGCTGGCCCAGCCGCTCGACGAGACGGACCTGCCGAAGCTCGATCCCACTGCCTATGCCGCCGAATGGAAATGGGACGGCATCCGGGTCCAGGCCGTCAGCGAGGGCGGGGTGAAGCGCCTTTACAGCCGCACCGGCGAGGATGTGTCTGCGGCCTTCCCTGACGTGACAGCGGCCCTGACGTACGAGGGGGTGATCGACGGCGAGCTGCTGGTGCTGCGCGATGGGCGGGTCGCGCCGTTCGGCGACCTGCAGCAGCGGTTGAACCGCAAGGCGGCTGACGCCAGGGTGATGGCGGCCCACCCCGCCGGCATTCGCGCCTACGACCTGCTGGCGGCGGACGGGGTCGATCTGCGCGGGCTGACCTTCATCGAGCGCCGGGCGCGGCTGGAGGCCGTCGTCGCCGCGACGGCGTGCGACCGGATCGACCTGTCGCCGCTGCAGCCCTTCGCCTCTTGGGACGACCTCGCGACCTTGCGGGGCGCGCCGCCCGCCGGCGACCCAAGGGCCGCGGAAGGCCTGATGCTGAAACGGCTCGACAGCGTCTATGAGGCGGGCCGTCCCAAGGGGCCGTGGTTCAAATGGAAGCGGGACCCTCACCTGATCGACGCGGTGCTGATGTACGCCCAGCGAGGCCACGGCAAGCGGTCCAGCTTCTATTCCGACTACACCTTCGGCGTCTGGGCCGAGGACGCGGACGGCGTCCACGTCCTGACCCCGGTCGGCAAGGCCTATTTCGGCTTCACTGACGATGAGCTGAAACAGCTCGACAAATTCGTCCGCGACCACACGGTGGAACGCTTCGGGCCCGTGCGGTCGGTGCGGGCGGACCGCGCGTTTGGCCTGGTGCTGGAAGTGGCCTTCGAGGGTCTGCAACGGTCAAAGCGTCACAAGTCAGGCGTCGCCATGCGGTTCCCGAGAATCAGCCGCATCCGCTGGGACAAGCCGGCGAAGGAAGCGGATGAGCTGGCGACGCTGGAGCGGATGCTGGACCAGATCGAGCCCCCGGCGCGCTGAAGCGAAGCCGCGTGGCCCGATGCGATCACTGCGCCGTGGTCAGGCGAGGTCAGGCGACCCGCGACCGTCAAGGCTGGCGCTCCGACGAGGCGGGTCCAGAACCCGCCTTCGCACCGCCTTCTCGAGCTCGGCGGCAAGCAGCGTCGCGACTCCGAGGCCTATCACGACCGCTCCGTCGAAGAACGACAGCGGCTCGGTCCCGAAGGCCGAGTTGAACCAGGGCGCATAGGTCAGGGCGATCTGCGCCAGGACGACCACGGCGACGCCGACGAGGACGGCCGGCGTGCCCAGAACCCCGTTCCAGGTGATTGAGGCTCCGTGGATGTAGCGGACTGAGAAGAGGTAGAAGACCTGCATCACCACCAGGGCGTTCACGACCAGGGTGCGAGCGTGTTCCAGGCTTCCGCCGCGTTCAAGCGCCTCGAAGAAGACCCCCGTCGTCCCCGCGACGAAGATCGCGGAGACATAGAGCACCTGCCACCATAGCGCCCCGGTGAGCAGGGGCTCGGTCCTCGGGCGTGGCGGTCGGCGCATGGCGCCGGCTTCGGTGCGTTCGAACGCGAGGGTGAGTTCGAGCGCGACGCCCGTGATCATGTTGACCCACAGAATCTGGATCGGCGTGATTGGCAGGACGAAGCCGAAGACGAGGGCGACCAGGAGCGCGCCGGTTTCCCCCCCGTTCGTGGGAAGCACCATCGAGACGACCTTTTTCAGATTGTCGCAGACGGTGCGCCCCTCGCGGATCGCCGCCACGATGGAGGCGAAATTGTCATCCACCAGAACCATCTGCGCCGCGGCCTTGGCGGCCTCCGTCCCCCTCAGGCCCATCGCCACGCCGACATCCGCCTGCTTCAGCGCCGGCGCATCGTTCACCCCGTCTCCGGTCATCGCCACCACGTGGCCCGCGCTCTGCAGCGCCCGTACGAGACGCAGCTTGTCGGCGGGACTCATCCGGGCGAACACGACCGCCTCCTGCGCTACGCCGACCAGTTCATCGTCGCCCAGCCGGTCGAGATCGTGGCCGGAGATGACCTTGGGATCGTCGGACAGGCCAAGTTGTCGGGAGATCGCGACGGCGGTGGCGGCGTGGTCGCCCGTGATCATCTTCACGGATATGCCGGCCTCGCGGCACTCGAGGATCGCGGCTCGCGCCTCGTGACGCGGCGGGTCCATGATGCCCACCACCCCCAGCAGAACCATATCCTGTTCGACGTCGGACGGCGCGAGTTCGTGGGCGCCGGGGTCCGCCCGCTTGACGGCCAGAGCCAGCACCCGATGCCCGCCCCGCGCCAGCCCATCGATTGCGCTCGTCCAGTAATCGTGGTCGAGCCGGTCGTCGCCTTGCGGCCCCCGTTGCATGGCGCACATGCGAAGAACCCGTTCGGGAGCGCCTTTCAGGAATATCTGGCGGTCGCCGTCCGCCAGCTGGTGCAGGGTGGCCATGTATCGGTGGCGGGCGTCGAATGGAATCTCCGCCAGGCGTCGGGCCTGCGGCGCCGGCGCGGCGGCGGCGGCTTCGATCTTGCCGGCCAGGGCGACGAGCGCCGCCTCCATAGGGTCGCCGTGCGGGGCCCAGCCTTCTTCCGTCTGTGCGATGCGAGCGTCGTTGCACAAAGCGGCGACCACGGCCAATCGTGTGAGGGTCGACCAGTCTAGGTCACTCTGGCCCCCGCCCGGCGACGTCACCTCGCCGGTCGGCGCGTATCCCGCCCCGCTGATCGCCACCACGCCGCTGGACAGCACGACCGAGGTCACGGTCATCTCGTTGCGGGTGAGAGTCCCAGTCTTGTCAGAACAGATCACCGATACGGAACCGAGGGTCTCCACTGCAGGCATATGGCGGATCACCGCGCGACGGGCGGCCATGCGGGCCACGCCGATCGACAAGGCGATGGTCATCGCCGCCGGCAGACCCTCGGGAATCATCGCCACAGCGAGGC